>NZ_LSJM01000463.1 GCF_001557215.1 Sphingomonas sp. CCH9-E2
GCCCGGAACACGGGCCGCCATATCGCCGACGAGCCAGATGGCATCCTGCGCAGCGAGTAGTGCCCCGACTATGCCGCCGACCGCTGCCCCGCCAGCGCTGACCAGCATTAGCCAGACGATCCAGGCGCGCACGTCGTTGACGCCAAGCTTTGGAGCCCGGCCCACTCGTGCAGCCAGCGCAAGCAGGATCCCGAGGATCAGGCCGACCCACCAGGTCGCGATGACGCCCCAGCCGAGCGCGAGAAGAAATGGTGAGTCCGTGGCAAAGACCGGCGGATGCCCGATCGTGAAATACTCGACGCAAAGATGCGCGGTCACCTGATCGTGCAGGATGCCGTAAACGACCGCCGACAAGATCGCGAAGAGGATGATTTTCAGCGATTCCATGATGCCCTCCGGGCGAGCGATCATTGCAGCGTGTCGGATCAATGACCATAGGGCGTGGGTCTTCAGCGAAAGGACCCTGACCATGCCCACCGTACTCATCACCGGCGCGACTGCAGGGATCGGCGAAGCGGCGGTGCATGCCTTTGCCGATTCGGGCTGGCATGTCGTCGCCACCGGACGCCGCGCGGATCGGCTGGCGTCGCTGAAGAGCGACAGCGTCCACACGCTCGAATTCGACATTCGCGATGAGGCCGCCCGGGATGCGGCGCTGGCGTCGCTGCCCGAACCGTTCGCCGACATCGATCTGCTGATCAACAATGCCGGGCTCGCGCGGGGCCTTGAGAAGGCGCAGCAGGCCGATCTCGATAACTGGAAGACGATGGTCGACACCAACGTCACCGCGATGATGTCGATCACGCACAAGCTGCTGCCGATGCTGATCGAACGGCGTGGCGCGATCATCAATCTCGGCTCGGTCGCAGGCAGCTATGTCTATCCGGCGGGCAATGTCTATGCGGGCACCAAGGCGTTCGTGAACCATTTCAGCCTCGCCCTGCGCGCCGATCTGCACGGCACCGGCGTGCGCGTTACCTCGATCGAGCCGGGCATGGTCGAGACCGAGTTCATGACCGTGCGCACCGGCGGCGACAAGGACGCGTCGGACCGGCTCTATGCCGGGGTGAACCCGATGACGCCGGAGGACATCGCGGAAACGTTGCTGTGGGTCGCGACGCTGCCGCCGCATCTCAACATCAACCGGCTTGAGCTGATGCCGGTGAATCAGGATTTCGCCGGCTTCGCTGTCCATCGCGAAGGATAGGTAACGTCCCGTCCCGGGATCGCGCACGCCACACCCCTTGCCATCGCGGCGTTAACCAATAGCCTGTGTGCCGGGGGGACATGCGGGTGGAGTCGATCGATCCCGGCAATGCATGCGCGGCATTCGGTCAGGACGACCTGGTCGAGCTGCTCGCCATTGCCGAATATCATGAGGATGCCGGCAGCGTCCTGATGAACCTCGCCAAACAGGCGGGGAAGCAGGCCGATTCGGTAATCGAATGGCTGCCCGATGATTGGGAGGCCAAGCTGCAGGGCATGCTCGATCTCGCGCTGCGCCAGAGTTATGCCTTCGCCTTCCGCACCAACAAGCGCAGCCGCCGCGCCGCGGGCGATACGCGCCCGGTCAAGAATGCCGAGCAATTTCACCGCGTCGCCGCCGGCCTTACCGGCGCGATTGGCGGACTGGGCGGGGTCGGCACGACGCTGGTCGACCTCGCCGTCACCACCACGCTGATCCTGCGTTCGATCCAGCAGATCGCGGCGCATTATGGCGAGGATATCGACGATCCCGACGTGCGCGCCCAGTGCATTGCGGTGTTCGGGCTGGGCGGCCCACTGACTGACGATGACGCGACCGACACCGGGCTATGGGCGGGTCGCATCGCGCTCAGCCACCAGTCGATCTCGGGCGTGATTGGCGCGGTCTTGCCGCGGATGGGGCGGACGATGGGCCAATCGCTCGCCGCGCGCGCCGCGCCGGTCGTCAGCGCCGCAGCGGCGGCAGCGATCAACACCGTCTTCGCGCGCTACTATCAGAAAATGGCGCACGTCCATTTCCGCCTGCGCCGGATCGAACGCCGCTATCCGCGCGACCAGGTGATGGCGTGTTTTGAGCGGATCGTGCTGCTGGAGCGCGAACGGCGGCGGTCGAAGAAGCGGCGGGGTTGAGGCTCGATTCATCGCGCACTTGCCGCTAGAGCGCCGCGATGCCCGACAATTCGATTCCGGATCGCCGCACCTTTGCGATCATCTCTCACCCTGACGCCGGCAAGACCACGCTGACCGAAAAGCTGCTGCTGTTCGGCGGCGCGATCCATCTGGCCGGCGAGGTCAAGGCGCGCGGCCAGGCGCGGCGCGCGCGATCGGACTGGATGAAGATCGAGCAGCAGCGCGGTATTTCGGTCACCTCGTCGGTGATGACGTTCGAGCGCGACGGGGTGACCTTCAACCTGCTGGACACGCCCGGCCACGAAGACTTTTCCGAAGACACCTATCGCACGCTGACCGCGGTCGATTCCGCGGTGATGGTGATCGACGCGGCCAAGGGCATCGAGAGCCAGACGCGCAAGCTGTTCGAGGTGTGCCGGTTGCGCAACGTGCCGATCATCACCTTCGTCAACAAGGTCGATCGCGAAGGCCGCGAGATGTTCGAGATTCTCGACGAGATCGCCGACCTGCTCGCCCTCGACGTCGCGCCGATGACCTGGCCGGTCGGCATGGGCGGGCAGTTCGAGGGGATTTACGACCTGGTCGACCATCGCCTGCTGCTGCCCGACGGCGACAGCCGCGAGTTTCAGGGCAAAGTCGTGCAGACCAGCGGGCTCGACGATCCGCAGCTCGACACGCTGATCTCGGCGCAAACGCTGGCCAAGGTGCGCGAGGAGGCCGAGCTGGGCCTCGCGGGCTATGCGACATTCGACGGCGATGCCTATCGCAATGGCGACCTGACCCCGGTCTATTTCGGGTCGGCGCTCAAGGAATTCGGGGTCGATTCGCTGATCGACGCGATCGCCCGCCACGCGCCGCCGCCGCACGCGCTGCCCGCCGAACCGGCGGCGGTCGCGCCCGACAATCCCGAAGTCACCGGCTTCGTGTTCAAGGTTCAGGCCAACATGGATCCCAACCACCGCGACCGAATCGCGTTCATGCGGCTGGTGTCCGGCACGTTCAAGCGCGGCATGAAACTGACGCCGAGCGGCCATGGCAAGCCGATCGCGATCCACTCGCCGATCATGTTCTTCGCTCAGCAGCGCGAACTGGCGGACGAGGCGTTTCCGGGCGACATCATTGGCATCCCCAACCACGGCACGCTGCGCGTCGGCGACACGCTGAGCGAAAGGGCGGCGGTGCGCTTTACCGGCCTGCCCAATTTCGCACCCGAAATCCTGCGCCGCGTGGTGCTCAAGGACCCGACTAAGACCAAGCAGCTGCGCAAGGCGCTCGACGACCTGTCCGAAGAGGGCGTCATCCAGGTCTTCTACCCCGAAATCGGGTCGAACTGGATCATCGGCGTGGTCGGGCAGCTTCAGCTCGAAGTGCTGCTCAGCCGCCTCGATGCCGAGTATAAGGTCGGCGCGGTCCTCGAGCCCGCCCCGTTCGACACCGCGCGCTGGGTCGGCGGTGAAGCAGCGGATCTGAAGGAATTCATGGACCTCAACCGCACCGCAATGGCCAAGGATCGCGACGGCAACCCGGTCTTCCTCGCCAAATCGGCCTGGGAAGTCGGCTATATCGCCGATCGCTACTCCAGGGTGAAGTTCATGGCGACGCGCGAGCGGTGAGTCTTTGTCAGCTTCGCTGAAGCGGCACCAGCCCGCTCCCCCACCCGGCCACCCATATGATACTTCCGTTGGGTGGCCGGGTGGGGGAGCGGGCCGGCGCCGCCTAACTGACACGATTTATTCGGGCCGCGCGCGCGCCTGCGGGTAGGTGCCGAGCAGGCGCATCGACTTGGTGTGGAACTTGAGTTCCTCCAGCGCGCGGTCGACCCCGGCATCGCCGGGGCGGCCGACGATGTCGCAATAGAATTCCGTCGCCGCAAAGCTGCCGCCGCGCTGGTAGCTTTCCAGCTTGGTCATGTTGACGCCATTGGTCGCAAAGCCGCCCAGCGCCTTATAGAGCGCGGCGGGGATATTCTTCACCTCGAACACGAAGGTGGTCATGTACGGCCCATGGTCGCGCAGCGGCGGCGCGCTGCGCGCCAGCATGACGAAGCGGGTCATATTGTGGTCCGCATCCGCAACGTCGCTGTCGAACACGGTCAGGCCATAGAGCGGCGCGGCGCCCGGCGGGGCGAGTGCTGCGACCGCTGGATCACCCGCCTCCGCCACCACCGCGGCGGCCCCGGCGGTGTCGGGATAAGAAAGCGGCGCGATCCCCTGCGCCTTCAGCCAATGGCGGCACTGGCCCAGTGCTTGCGGATGGCTCATCGCCTGACGCACCCCGGCGCGCGCGCCCAGCCCCATCAGCGCATAGCGGATCGGCAGGAAATGCTCGCCGATGATCACCAGCCCCGATTCGGGCAGCAGGAAATGAATGTCGGCGACGCGCCCGTGCAATGAATTTTCGATCGGGATCATCGCGCAATCGGCGCGCCCGTCGCGCACCGCATCGATCGCATCCTCGAAGCTGAAGCACGGCAGAGGCAGCCCGGTCGGAAAGGCCTCGAGCGCCGCCATGTGCGAATTTGCGCCCGGCGCGCCCTGAAACGCGACCGCGCGCTTGGGCTCGGCCAGGGCGGCCTGCGTCATGCGTTCGACGATCGGGCGGGCGGGTGCGGCGAAATTGTCCATTGGCGCGTGCGCGTAACCGCGCGATCAACTTGCGGCAAGCCCGGGTTGCGGCAAACAAAAGGCCCGACTAAAGAACCCGGCCAAGATCAACACGGGGCAGAACGGGCGCACATGGACAATCGCATGAACACGATCGCAGGCTGGGTCCTGTTCGGCTGTGCCTCGGCGCTCGGCCTGTCGATCGCCAGCGGCATGATCTACCACAGCGGAAAGCCGGAAAAGGAAGGCTATCCGGTCGAAAGCGCCGATGGTGCCGAGGGTGAAGGCGGTGCCGCCGCGGTCGAGCCGATCGCCAACCGCCTCGCCAAGGCCGATGTCGCCAAGGGGCAGGCGTCGTTCGCCAAGTGCGCGGCGTGCCACTCGATCACCCAGGGTGGCGCCAATGGCGTCGGCCCGAACCTGTGGGCTTCGATGGGCAAGCCGCACGGCCATGTCCCGGGCTTCGCCTATTCGGATGCGCTCAAGGCGGTTCCGGGCAATTGGGACTTCGCAGCGATGGACGCGTGGCTCGCCAGCCCGCGTAAATATGCGCCGGGCACCAAGATGACCTTCGCCGGTCTGTCGGACCCGCAGGAGCGCGCCAACGTCATCGCCTATCTGAACGCACAGGGATCGAACCTGCCGCTCCCGGCGCCCGAAGCGGCTCCGGCCGAGGGTGGCGAAGCGGCGACCGAGAATGCGATCACGCCGACCGAGATGGGCAATGCCGGCACTCCGGCATCGGGCGCGCCGTCGGTCGATCCGGCCGCTGCCGAGGAAGCCGCAAAGAAGGAATGATCCGCCGCCACTGACGGCGCAGACAAAAAAAGGGCGGTCCGATGGGCCGCCCTTTTTTGTTACCCTTTCCGCTCTTCCCAGAATTTCTGGACGATCTCCCACCCCTCTTCCGCGGTCTCGCAGAAGTGGAACAGCTTGAGGTCGCGCGGGCTGATCACGCCCTCCTCCACCAGCGCCTCGAAATTGACGACCCGGGTCCAGAAATCCTTGCCGTAGAACAGCACCGGGATCGGCGCGATCTTGCCGGTCTGGATCAGCGTCAGCAGCTCGAACGATTCGTCGAATGTGCCGAACCCGCCCGGGAACACCGCCACCGCGCGCGCGCGCAGCAGGAAATGCATCTTGCGCAGCGCGAAATAGTGGAACTGAAAGCTGAGCGACGGGGTCACATATGCGTTCGGCGCCTGCTCATGCGGCAGCACGATGTTGAGGCCGACCGATTCGCAGCCCTTTTCCGCCGCGCCGCGATTCGCCGCTTCCATGATCGACGGGCCGCCGCCCGAGGTGACGACGAAGTGGCGGTCGCCATTCTCGTCGAGCGGATAGCAGCTGGCGAGCGCGGCCAGTTCGCGCGCCACGTCATAATATTTCGACTTTTCGATCAGCCGCTCGGCAATCCGGCGCGACTGGTCGTCGGTGGCGAGATCGAGCAACGCCTGCGCCTTGGCGGGCTCCGGAATCCGGGCCGAGCCATAGATGACGAACAGCGACGCGATCTTCGCCTCGTCCATCAATAGGCTGGGCTTGAGCAGCTCGAGCTGGAAACGCACCGGGCGCAGATCCTCGCGCAACAGGAAGTCCATATCCTGAAAGGCGAGGCGGTAGGCCGGGTGTTCGGTCTGGGGGGTGGAGACGGCGGTCCGCGCAGTCTCCGCATCCTGGCGCGCGCGGGCAAAGACGCGCGACGGCACTTTCTTGTCTGTCATTGGGGCGGGATTAGCCGGTTTCGTCACCGACGCAAAGTGGCGCGTGTCAGCGGCAGAACGCCTTGCCGCCCATGTCGAAGTGGAAATGGTTGGCGTGGGCGCTGTTATACTCCGGCCCCAGCACCGTGGTGAAGCGGCGGCAGGCCGATTTGTGGACCACGCGCAGAAATGCGCGCTCCTCCGCAGTCCCCCCGCTCCAGTCGCTCAGCACGCTGATCTTGCGCCCGTCGGCCAGCACGAACGCGGCGACGTCGACCGCGTTGCCCAGCCCATGTTCGGACACCCGCCCGGCGGAAGCCGCGCTGCCGCCAACGATGCCGCGACAGGCATAGCTGCCATAGGTTTCGACCCGCACCAGCTCACCGCCCAATATCTCGCGCGCGGCGGGCACGGCGGCGTGGCGCATCCATGCGATGAAGGTGCGGGCGAGCGGACAGCGCATCGCCTTCAGCCCCGAAACGGGGATGCCGACATCGATCAGCTGCACCGCGCCGATGACCTGGCATCCGCCGCCATAATCGCGATCGGGCAGCGGGCTGAACCGCACCTGCGCGCGCGACAGATCGGCAAAGCATATCTGCGTCTCACGGCTGGTCGGCAGGTCGAGCGTCACCGGCCCGCGCGGATCGGGGCGCACCGGCGCACGCGGCGGCGCGCGATCATCGCCTCCGCCGAACAGACAGCCGGCAAGCAACAAGGGCAAACACAGGGTGGGGAGGATACGCATGCCATCCCCCTCTAACCCATTATGGTTAACCGGCGATTATTCGAATACCGTGTGATCGCGCAAATGGCTTTGTGTTTCGGTCAGGTGGCGGACGATCCAGAGCAGCGCCAGGCCCGTAATGAAATCAAACGGGGTAGCGACGATATCCAGCCATGCGACTTCGAGCAGATCTTCCAGCGTCTCGGCGCGCAGGCTCAGGCGGAAGGACAGTTGACCGAAGACGCCGAGGATTAGCCAGCCCGCCCACCACAGGCGCATGATCGCAGGCACGGGCACGTCCTGCGCATCGGCCGGTGCATGACTAGCCTGCCACGTTTCGCGCAGGCCGGTGAACGGGCGAATCAGGTTGAGAAACGGGATGAAAAAGGATCCGACGCTCCATCCAGGCGACACGGTCATCGCATCGCTGATCTGCCAGGCATTCTTGTTCACGCGATAGATCCAGCGTCCGATCACGACCACGCTGACGAGTTCGGCGACCAGATAGATACCAGCCGTGACCATCGAAACGAGATCGACGGTCTCAAGGTCGGCCAGCGGGGAAGATGATCCACTCTGATAGGCCGTGATGCCGACGATCGAGAAAACCGCGCCCCCGCAATAGATCGCTGACGCCACAAGCCAGCATATCAACGCCGTGCGCGCCGCCGTTCCGACAGCCGTCGGATCTCGAAATTCGTCCATGAAATCCCCCTGAATGCAGCAGTTTAAGCGCCAGGCATGGGAAGTCCAGATCGTGCGGACAAAGCGGCGGCCAGTATCGTCGGCGACCTTAATCCGCTTGACTTAGCGCCTCCCGTCGTTAGGGCCGCCGACGGGCCACGCGGTCCCAACGCCGCGCGTGCTCTCTGCAAGGAGAGACTGACATGACTGATTCGACTGCCGCCGACGCCACAACTGCGTCCGCTTCCAAGCCCGCCGCCAAGCCGGCTCGCCCCTTTTTCTCTTCGGGTCCCTGCGCCAAGCCTCCGGGCTGGGACGCCGCCAAGCTCGCGACCGAGGTCCTTGGACGCTCGCACCGCTCGAAGCTCGGCAAGACCCGCCTGCAATATTGCATCGACCTGATGCGTGAGATGCTGCGCCTGCCCGAGACGCATCGCATCGGCATTGTCCCCGGTTCCGACACCGGCGCGTTCGAAATGGCGATGTGGACGATGCTCGGCGCGCGCGGCGTCACCACGCTGGCTTGGGAGAGCTTTGGCGAAGGCTGGGTCACCGACGCCGCCAAGCAGCTCAAGCTCGATCCGACGATCATCCGCGCCGATTATGGCCAGCTGCCCGATCTGACCGCGATCGACTGGTCGACCGACGTGCTGTTCACCTGGAACGGCACCACCAGCGGCGTGCGCGTGCCGAACGGCGACTGGATCCCCGACGACCGCGCGGGCCTGACCTTCGCGGATTCGACCAGCGCGGTGTTCGCCTATGACCTGCCCTGGGACAAGATCGACGTCGCGACCTTCAGCTGGCAGAAGGTGCTGGGGGGCGAGGGCGGCCATGGCGTCCTGATCCTCGGCCCGCGCGCCGTCGAGCGCCTCGAAACCTACACCCCCGCCTGGCCGCTGCCCAAGGTGTTCCGCCTGATGGCCAAGGGCAAGCTCGCCGAAGGCGTGTTCAAGGGCGAGACGATCAACACCCCGTCGATGCTGGCAGTCGAGGACGCGATCTTCGCGCTCGAATGGGCCAAGGGTCTGGGCGGGCTCGACGGCCTGATCGCGCGCAGCAACGCCAATGCCGACGCATTGCAAAAGTTGGTCGCGGAGCGCGACTGGCTAGGCAATCTGGCCGCGGACGAAGCGATCCGCTCGACCACCAGCGTGTGCCTGACCGTCGATGGCGCCGACGAAGCCTTCATCAAGAAGTTCGCGTCGCTGCTCGAGGCCGAACACGCCGCCTATGACGTCGCCGGATACCGCGATGCCCCTGCGGGTCTGCGCATCTGGTGCGGCGCGACGGTGGACACCGCCGATATCGAAGCGCTCGGCCCCTGGCTCGACTGGGCCTACGCCACTGCGAAGGGCGCTTAAGTCTCCCTCTCCCCTTCAGGGGAGAGGGTCGGGGAGAGGGGCA
>NZ_LSJM01000464.1 GCF_001557215.1 Sphingomonas sp. CCH9-E2
CCTCGGAGTGGATCACGCCCGCCTTGTTGCTGAAATCGTGATCGCGCCCGAGCCGGTCGTCGTGCAGCTCGGACGCGGAACGATAGGCGGCGCTCGCAACAGCGCTCGATCCGTTCGCACGACTGATGACCTTGGCAGAGAAGTGGTAGATCGCCATCTCGCTCCGCATTCTGCACTTCTTAGCGCACGTCGGCAACGACGTATAAGCGCGCACTCACAATCCGCTACACTCCTCGTGATTGACTTGGTGCTGCCTACTGCTCCGTTCGTTCTTTACCCCCTGCGCCGGCTGCGCTAGAGTGTTCTGGCTGATGATCGCGGAGGGGTAGAGGCGATGCGGAAGGTGCGCGATTACGATGCGGAGTTGAAGGCGCTCGGCGACAAAGCCCGCGCGCTCAAGGCGAAGCGGGTCGAACAGCTCGGCCAGCTCGTCGCCGCCACGGGTGCCGATGCGCTCGATGCCGAGACGCTAGCGGGCGTGCTGCTGGATGCGGTCGGGTCGAAGGATGCGAGCGCAAAGGAGGCGTGGCGATCGAAGGGCGCGGCCTTCTTTCAACGACGCGGGCGCAAGCCTGTCCCGAGCGAAGTCGAGGGGGGTGGCGGCGCTGCTGCGATCGACGGATCGGGCGCTCAAGCTGAGCCGGGCGGCGACGCTGCGGGCGGAAGCAACGCAACGGCGAACGGATAGCAGGGTC
>NZ_LSJM01000465.1 GCF_001557215.1 Sphingomonas sp. CCH9-E2
CCCTTCGCCCCGCCCCAGCCGGTGCACCATAAAGGGCCGCTCCCAACCCTCTCCCCCGCGCGCAAGGGTCAGGTGCGCCGCGCGGTTCAGATCATGGCCGATGCCGGCGTGTTCGCTCCGACTGCACCCGACCCCGCCATTCTCTACCCCGGCGTCGCGGAGCAGGACGAAAAGGTCGAGCCCGACACGATCCTGCTCGCGCTGATCGAAGCGGATTACTACCACTCCGACTTCGCCCCCGCGTCGTGCATGGCCAACCTCGCGCTGCATGACATGCAGGTGGAAACCTTCGCCGACTATTACGAAGCGGTCGTCGCCGACCTGGTCCGTCTGTCGCGTGGCGCGCTGGACGTCACCGACCTCGCCGTGACCCAGATCGATGCAGCATCAGGCGATCGCATGGTCCGCACCCAGGTCGCGATGACCGTCAACGGCGAACCCCTCACGCTCGAGGCCGACCACCACATCAAATATTTCGACCCGTTCCTGCATCAGGCGCTCGCCGCCCGCATGCCCAGCGGCCTGCGCCTCGCCTGGCTCTGGGTCGATCAGGGCGCGTTCATCACCGCGCTAGCCCCCGGCGCGGTCGAGGCGATGAACACTGCCTCCAAGCTCAGCGACAAGAGCCGCTGCCAATGGGAGTGGATCGCCCCCGTTCAGCGATAGACGATCCGCACCTTCCCCGCCGCCTCGGCAGCGACACGCCGCGCTGCGTCGGTGTCGCCCGCCAGCGCCAGCGCGACGCCCATCCGCCGGTATGGCCGAGTCGTCGGCTTCCCGAAAATCCGCACATCCACCTCGCCGCCAGCCACCGCC
>NZ_LSJM01000466.1 GCF_001557215.1 Sphingomonas sp. CCH9-E2
CCTTCAGGCAGATAGCATTTGAACTCGAACGATTCGGCGCTCTCGAACGGGTTAGCGGTGCGGCCGGTTGTCCGGTTGACCTTGCCCGCCACCACCATTGTCTCGGCATTGGCAAAGCTGGTCATGTCGGTGCTCGCCAGCGTGACCCAGGCAAACAGATCTGCCGTCCGAGCGCCAGCGGCGGTGCCGCCGCCATCGCGCAGCGTCGCGACATAGTTGGCCTGCCAGTCGAAGCCCCAGGCGAGGTAGGACAAAGTGATCGTCGCCGTCCCGCCCTGCGGCGAATCGGTCTCGACCGACAGGGTCGGCTTGGCTGACAGACCCTCGGGCACGCCGTCATAGGCGATGGCATCCTCGGTCGGGCCGCAATTGAGCACCTCGATCCCGCGCTCGGTCTCGACGATCGCCGCGCCGTCGGGGCCCGAGCGGATGACCGCGCGCTCCTCAACCGTCTTGCCATCCCGTGTCCGGCGCAACGTCACCGGTCGGGCGAAGCCGCGCCGATACAGGCTGCCCGGCGACAACAGGTCGCCGTCGAGATTCTTCTCCCGCACCCCGGCAGGCAGACCAGTGACGATCGCGCTCTCGGGCAGGATGCCTGAGGCGACGCCCTCGAACCGGATCACCGCGCGGCCCGCCGGAATTGTCACCGTCCGCGTCTCGGTGATCAGCGCATAGCCCCCGAGCCAGTCGAGATCGATCTTCTGGTCCGACTCGCGATCGGGCGCGCGGTAGATGGTGACGCCGACCGCATCGGGTCCGGCCGACGTCTGCACGCTCTGCGCCGACGCCTCACCCGTCGCGGCAAGCGCGGTCGCGATCAGCAACAGGGCGGCGCGCCGCACCGGCCGCGCCTTAGTAACGCGTTTCGAAGGTCGCGGTCAGCGTTGCCTCGCCATTGGCGGGGACGCTCACCTTCCACAGCGCCTCATCGGCGTTGATCCGCTCGCTCGCTTGCGTTTCGTTCAGAATCTTCGTGTCTTTCCACCAGCTGTCGAGCCCGCCCTGCGACAGTTCGACCGTCACTGCCTCGGCCCGTGCATTGGTCAGCGTATAGACCATCGTCGTGCGCCATTTGGTCGACCCGGCACGCTCGCGCGTCTGCACCACCGCCTTGACCTTCACGTCGAACGCCTCGCCGGTCTTGATCGCCAGCCGCGATCCCATCGGCGTATGCGGGATCGCATTCTCGCCGATGAACTGCGGCGCCCCGCGCGCGTCGCGCATATAGATGCGCACCGTCCCGGCGGGCAGCGCATCGCCAAGGCCGCCCTCCTTGGATGACGAGAAGCGCAGCACCGTGTCGACGCTGCGCGCCTGATCCTGCCGCCCCAGCCAGGGATTGCGATAGGCATAGGCCTTTGCCGCCGGCGCCCCCGCGACGTCGAGGAAGCTGACCTGCTTCTGCTGGCGCTGCGCGATCGTCGTGCGGCCGGGGATCGGATAGACATAGAAGTCGCCGATCCGCTCGCGTCCCGCCGTCTCGGTGCCCGGCACCATCACCGATCCCATGCCGCGCCCGCCGCCGCCGACCGCACCCGCGACCAGCAGGGTGTTCGCGTTGGTATAGGTGGTGCCGCTAGTGTTGGTCAGCGTCAGCCAGCCCTGAACGTCGATCTTGCCCGCCTTCTCGTCGAACAGCGCGACATAGTCGGACTTCCAGCCCAATCCATAGGTCAGGTAGCTCAGCGTCACCGGCCGCGATCCCGCCGCATCGGCATCCAGCGTCACCGACAGCGTCGGCCGCGCGCGCAGGGATGGCGGCAGCGACGGGAAGATCACCCGGTCGTCCTTGCCCAGCACCTCGATCCGCCCGCCAATCTCGACCACCGTGCCGTCATTATAGGCAAGCACCTTGGCCGGCAGGTTCTGGCCGCCGCGCACGACGGTCACCGACTGGCCGACCGCCTTTTCCATCAGCGATTCGGGGGTGAGCAGGTCGAAATCGAAATTCTGTTCGACGATTGTCGCGCCGGGCGCACCGATCGTCACCGTCTCCGGCCGGATCTGCGCCGAGACATCGGGGAAATCCTGTTTCGACTTGCCCGCGGGCAGGCGCAGCTCGCGCTTGTCCTGCACCAGCGCCAGATTGTTGTTGTAGATGGTGACCGCGACATCGCCCTGGGCACTGGCGCCCTGCGGGGCTTGCGCGGTTTGCGCGACGGCGGGGGTCGCCAGCATCGTCCCGGACAGCGCGGCTCCAGCCGCAAGCGCCAACGTCATCCGCCGCATCGCATCCCCCTTCGATCTGGTCCCCGCACCATCGTCAAGCCGCGCGCGATGTCAACGGTCAAGGGCGGCAGAAACGCAAAGGCCGGCCCGTAAGCTACGGACCGGCCTTAACTTTCTCGGCGGGAAAGGCGCTTATTCAGCCGCTTCCGGCTCGCCTTCTTCCTTCTTCACGCGGCGGCGGCGGGGCTTGACCTCGACCACCTCGCCCTCGACGCCGAGCGCGGGGGGTAGCACTGCCGCGATGTCGTTGCCATGGCCCGCATCGCTGCTCGCCTCATCCCGGCGCGGACGGCCACGGCGTGCGCGGCGACCGTCTTCGGCCGGAGCCTCATCCTCGTTCGCAGCGACCGGAGTCTCCTCGCCCTCGACGCCACGCGGCTGACGCTCGCGGCGGTTGTCGCGGTCGCGCCCGTCACCAGCACGTGCATCACGGTCACGACCCTCGCGATTGTCGCGCTCGCGGCGCGGGCGGCGGTCGTTGCGCTCGCCGCGATCGCGGTTGTCGCGGTCACGATTGTCGCGGCCCTGGCGCTCGGACTGCTCATCGCCCTCGTCGGCGAACTCGCCGTCCTGGCTGCGCGCGCCCTCGTCGCCGTCGAACTCGTCCTCGTCGCCGTCGAACTCGTCGCGCTGGCGGCGCTGCTGCGGGTTCTGGTCCTCGAAGCGCGAGCGCGTTTCGGCCAGCACGCGGAAATAATGATCCGCGAACTGCAGATAATATTCGGTGTTCACCCGGTCGCCGGCCATCTGCGCGTCGCGAGCGAGGTTCTTGTATTTCTCAAGCAGCTGCGCGGCATTGCCACGTGCGCGATTGTCGATGCGGTTGCCCGAATTGGGGTTGTTGCCGCCGCCCTGCTGGCGCTGGCCACCACGGCCGCGACGGCGACCGTTGTTCGCCTGACGATTGTTGATCAACGTCTGTGTGTCCTGTCCTTACTCAATCCGCCATCGGTCAAACAGCGATCCCGGATGCGTGTTACACCGCACGCCGCCACGGCCCTTCGGACCGAAACGGCTCCCGCATGGCTGCCGGACAATCAGCAGCGCGCATGCCTTGATTTGGGTCGGCAAACCTTTTCAACGATTTAGGTTGCTGGTGCCTGCCCCGGGCTCATCCTTAGCCCGCGCGGCAACATTCTCCAAGCCTTATATTGGTGCAGCGCATCGATAGTTCAATTTCGCGGCATTTTTGCCGCAACCGCGCGCGGGCGTCCGCCCAGGTCATGATGGAGCACAGGATCGAGCCCCGCGCCACGCATCAGCGCCGACACGGCCTCCCCTTGCGTCCAGCCGATCTCCAGCACGGCGATCCCGCCCGGCGCGAGCAGCCTGGGCAGGTCGGGAATGACCCGGCGATAATCGTCGAGGCCATCCGCGCCGGCGAACAGCGCCGCGGGCGGTTCATGGTCGCGCACCTCCGGCCCCAGCTCCTCGCCGACGCCGATATAGGGCGGGTTGCACAGGATCAGGTCGAACTGGCCGTGGAGATCGGTTGCCCAGTCGCCGCGCCGCAGATCAACCCGTTCCGCGATACCCAAAGCTGCTGCGTTGCGCCGCGCATAGTCGAGCGCGGTATCGGACGCATCGACCCCGACACCCGTAGCGCCCGGCCACTCCGCCAGTGCAGCCAGCAACAAGGTCCCGGGCCCCATGCCAAGGTCCAGCACCCGCCCCGGCCCCGCGCTCCCGGCAAAATGCGCCACCGCCGCTTCGATCAGCGTCTCGCTATCCGCACGCGGCACCAGCACGCCGGGGCCAACCCCAATCTCGACCGTCCAGAACCCGCGCGACCCGGTGATATAGGCAACCGGCTCATGCGCGAGGCGGCGTTCCACCAGCGCGTCGAAGCTGGCCGGAGCGGGATCGCCCAGATGCTTCAGCAGCAAATCCTGATGCGACACGCCCAAGGCATGCGCCATCAACAATTCGGCATCGAGCCGTGGCGTCGCCGACGTAATCCGCGCAGCCGCATCGGCAAGGGCAGCCCTAACTCCCCTCCCGCCTGCGGGAGGGGTCGGGGGAGGGCCTGTCACCATAGTGGACGGCCCGCATGGACAGGCCCTCCCCTAGCCCCTCCCGCAAGCGGGAGGGGAACGATGAACGACAGACCGCTAGGCGCTCGGCCCCCGATCACGAATCCAGCGCCGCCAGCCGCTCCGCCTCATCCTCGGCGACCAGCGCGCCGATCAGCTCGTCCATCTCGCCCTCCAGAATCTCGGGCAGGCGGTGGAGGGTCAGGTTGATGCGATGGTCGGTCACCCGCCCCTGTGGGAAATTATAGGTGCGGATCCGCTCCGACCGGTCGCC
The DNA here is from genome assembly GCF_001557215.1 of Sphingomonas sp. CCH9-E2. Classification (GTDB taxonomy): domain Bacteria; phylum Pseudomonadota; class Alphaproteobacteria; order Sphingomonadales; family Sphingomonadaceae; genus Sphingomonas. Next base: position 4,540 of record NZ_LSJM01000466.1, read on the forward strand.
CGATCCGACCATCGACTTGCGCGCGCCCGATCGTTCGCTCGCCAGCCGCTCGCGCTCCAGCTCATACAGCCGCGTGCGCAGCACCTGCATCGCCTTGTCGCGATTCTTGTGCTGCGACCGTTGGTCCTGCTGGATCACCACCAGCCCGGTCGGAATATGCGTCAGCCGCACCGCCGAATCGGTCGTGTTGACGTGCTGCCCGCCCGCACCGCTCGCGCGATAGATGTCGATGCGCAGATCTTCGTTGCGGATCTCGACATCGACCTCTTCGGCCTCGGGCAGCACCGCCACCGTTGCCGCCGACGTATGGATGCGCCCACCGCTCTCGGTCACCGGCACGCGCTGGACGCGATGCACGCCGCTCTCGAACTTGAGCTTGGCGAACACGCCCTTGCCCGCGACGCTGGCGACCACTTCCTTATAGCCCCCGGCTTCCGACGTGGACGCAGAGATCAGCTCGACCTTCCACCCCTGTCGCTCGGCATAGCGGGTGTACATGCGCAGCAGATCGCCCGCGAACAGCCCCGCCTCGTCCCCGCCGGTCCCGGCGCGGATTTCCAGCATCGCCGCGCGCTCGTCCGCCGCGTCGCGCGGCAACAGCGCCAGCGCAAGGCGGTGGTCGGCCTGCGCCAGTGCCGCCTCGTTCGCGCGCAATTCCTCCGCCGCCATTGCGCGCAGCTCGGCATCCGCCTCGCGCGTCATCGCCGCCAGGCTCACCGCCTCGGCGCGCAGCCGCCGCACCTCGCCCGCCGCCGCCGCGACCGGCTCCAGCTCGGCATATTCCTTGGACACCGCGACAAAGCGATCCGACGGCAGATCGCCGGTCGCCATCATCGCCGACAACTCATCCCGCCGCGCCTCGATCTGCGCGATCCGCTCGGGGGAGATGCGGGTCATTCAGTCGGACCGATGCGCTCAGCCAAGCGCCACCCGCCAGCCAGCAGCCCCTCGGCATCTGCAAACTTGAAAGAGTTAGCGATCACCCCAGCGATCCGCTCTTGGAGCGCTGCCGTCGCGGGCGTCGTCAAAGCTAATCGGAACAGATAACGGCCATCGAGCGGCGGACTTTCCGTATCCACCGACAAGATGAGAGCGGGGTTGGCCGACTGCGCCTTCGTGAAACGCTTACGAGGGCTACCGGTCGTGAACATCTCAACCGCGATACCGTTGCGCCTAAGAAGTGCAGTTACCTCAGTCGCGAACCCTTCAGCACGCTCCGCCACTAAAGCGACTTGGATCGTGTCCGCCGTCGGCTCCGCCAGCAGCATCCCCAACCGCTCGATCCCGGCGGCCCAGCCTACGCCAGCCGTCTCCGGGCCGCCCAGGTTCCCGATCAGCCCGTCATAGCGCCCACCGGCCAGCACCGTGCCCTGCGCGCCCAGCCGGTCGGTGACGAACTCGAACGCGGTGTGGCGATAATAGTCGAGCCCGCGCACCAGCCGCGCGTTGCGCGTCCACGCCACGCCCGCCGCGTCCAGCCCGCTGGTCACTGCATCGAAAAACGCCCCCGCCTCGCTCGTCAGATAGGCATCGATGTCCGGCGCGCTGTCCGCGATAGGCCGATCGCGTGGGTCTTTCGAATCCAGAATCCGCATCGGATTCTTCTCGAGCCGCGTCAGGCTGTCCTCGGACAACTCCCCACGATGCGCCTCGAAATGCGCCACCAGCGCCGCACGCCATGCCTCGCGCGTCTCCGCGTCGCCCAGCGTGTTGAGCTGCAGCGTCACACCCTCGGCGATCCCCAGCTCCTTGAGCAGTTGGTCCGCCATGGTCAGCAGCTCGACATCGGCCTGCGGTTCCGCAGCCCCAATGATCTCGGCGTCGATCTGGTGGAACTGGCGATAGCGCCCCTTTTGCGGTCGCTCATACCGGAACACTGGCCCGTGCGTGGTCAGCTTGAGCGGCGCGAACTGCTGCCACCCTTCGGTAATATACGCCCGGCAAATCCCCGCAGTGAACTCCGGCCGCAGCGTCAGCAGCTCGTCGCCCCGGTCGGGGAAGGTGTACATTTCCTTCGAAACGACATCGCTGGTCTCGCCCATCGATCGCGCGAAGACCCCGGTGGATTCGAACACCGGCACCTGAACCTGCTGGAAGCAATAGAGCCGCCGCACATGCTCGAACGCCTCGACCACGCGGGCGAAGCGGCGCTGTTCATCGCCAAAGATGTCCTGCGTGCCACGCACGCGGCGGGGGGTTTCGATCCGTGCCATTTGCGGCGGGTCTTTATGGTCTGGGGGGCCGGAAGGGAAGATTGTTCACGCACAGCCCCCTTTCGACTATAGCCCCGCGCCATGAACGCCCCTCCCAAGACCTATCACGTCAAATCCTTCGGCTGTCAGATGAACGTCTATGACGGCGAGCGCATGGCCGAGCTGATGGCGGCACAGGGCATGACCGCAGCGGCAGACGCCGACAGCGCCGACCTGATCGTGCTCAACACCTGCCACATCCGCGAAAAGGCGACCGAGAAGGTCTATTCGGACATCGGCCGCTTCCGCAAATCCGCGCGCCTGGCCGATCGCACCGCGCCGATGATCGCGGTCGCCGGCTGCGTCGCACAGGCCGAGGGTGAGGAAATCGCCAACCGCGCCAAGGTCGATATCGTGGTCGGCCCGCAAGCCTATCACAACCTGCCCGAACTGGTCGCCCAGGCCTCGGCACAGGGCCGCGCGATCGACACCGACATGCCTGCCATCGCCAAGTTCGGGGCGCTCCCCGCCCGGCGCAAGACTGGCCCGACCGCGTTCCTGACGGTGCAGGAAGGGTGCGACAAATTCTGCACCTATTGCGTCGTCCCCTACACCCGCGGTGCCGAGGTCAGCCGCCCCTTTACCGCAATCGTCGATGAGGCAAAGTCGCTGGTCGACGCCGGCGCGCGTGAGATCACTTTGCTCGGTCAGAACGTCAACGCGTGGGACGATGCCGAGGGCACCGGCCTGCACGGCCTGATCGCCGCACTCGACAAGATCGATGGGCTGGCGCGCATCCGCTACACCACCAGCCACCCCAACGACATGAAGGAAGGCCTGATTCGCGCGCATGCGGAGGTCGAAAAGCTGATGCCCTTCCTCCATCTGCCGGTGCAGGCGGGCAATGACCGTATCCTGAAAGCGATGAACCGCAGCCACAGCCGCGATTCATATCTGCGCATCCTCGACCGCGTCCGTGCCGCGCGACCCGACATCGCGCTGTCGGGCGACTTCATCGTCGGCTTCCCCGGCGAGACCGAAGAGGAGTTCCGCGATACGCTGAGCCTGGTCGACGCGGTCGGCTATGCCCAGTGTTTCAGCTTCAAATATAGCCCCCGCCCCGGCACCCCGGCCGCGGAAATGGACGGCGCGGTCCCCGAGGACGTCATGGACGACCGCCTCCAGCGCCTGCAGGCCGCGCTCAACCGCGATCAGGCCGCGTTCAACGCCGCCAGCGTCGGCAAGACCTGCGACGTCCTGATCGAACGCGCCGGCCGCCACCCCGGCCAGCTGCTCGGCAAATCGCCCTGGCTGCAATCGGTCCACCTGACCACCGACGCCGCGATCGGCGATCTGGTACGAGTGCGGATCGACAGCGCTGGCCCGAACTCGCTGGGTGGTGTGGCAATCTAAATTCCTCCCCTGCCCCGCAGGGGAGGTGGCAGCGCGCAGCGCTGACG
>NZ_LSJM01000467.1 GCF_001557215.1 Sphingomonas sp. CCH9-E2
CACCCAACGACAGTGTATTCTATGGGTGGCCGGGTGGGGGAGCGGGCCGGTGCCGTCAGACTGACGTATCAGAGGGCCTCACGATGAACGCACGCACCGACCTGTCCGGCATCGACATCCGCGCGGAGATCGACCGCCTGCGCAAGGAGCGCAACGCGGTCATCCTGGCGCATTATTACCAGAAGCCGGAGATCCAGGACCTCGCCGATTTCGTCGGCGACAGCCTGGAATTGAGCCGCAAGGCAGCGGAGACCGACGCGGAGGTGATCGCATTCTGCGGGGTGCGCTTCATGGCCGAAACCGCAAAGATCCTGTCGCCCGACAAGACCGTGATCCTGCCCGACATGAACGCCGGGTGCAGCCTGGAGGACAGCTGCCCGCCCGATCAGTTCGCCGCGTTTCGCGCGCAGCATCGCGATCACATCGCGCTGACCTACATCAACTGCTCGGTCGAGGTGAAGGCGCTCAGCGACATCATCGTCACCAGCTCGTCGGCCGAAAAGATCCTGAGCCAAATCCCGCCGGAGCAGAAGATCATCTTCGGCCCCGACAAGCATCTTGGCGGATACATCAACCGCAAGATGGGCCGCGACATGTTGCTGTGGCCGGGCGTGTGCATCGTGCATGAGGCGTTCAGCGAAACCGAACTGCTCAAGCTCAAGGCACAGCACCCCAGCGCCCCCGTCGCCGCGCACCCCGAATGCCCGCCGCACGTGCTCGACCACGCCGATTATGTCGGATCGACCAGCGGCATCCTGCAATTCGCCAAGGAGTTCGACGGCGACACGCTGATCGTCGCGACCGAACCGCACATCATCCACCAGATGGAAAAGGCGGTGCCGGAAAAGACCTTCATCGGCGCCCCCGGCGCGGACGGCAACTGCAACTGCAACATCTGTCCATACATGGCGCTCAACACGCTGGAGAAGCTCTACGTGGCGCTGCGCGACCTCGAACCGCGGATCGAGATTGCCGAGGATATCCGGTTGAAGGCCAAGAAGAGCCTCGACCGGATGCTGGCCATGGCGAGCGGTACGGTGGGTCTTGGCGACCTCGGCCCGCTGCGCGTGACGGGGGATTGAGGGCGACCGCAGCTGTGGTAGAATAGCCGTATGACGGCGCAGGACATCTCCCCGCCTCCGGGCAAGTATCGACTGACGGTCGATGACTATCTCACGCTGTTTGAAGCAGGTGCCTTTGAGGGCTTGCGGACGGAACTGATCGAGGGGGACATCATTGTCGTGGGTCCGCAATACCGTCCCCACGGCGTTATCAAGATGGGGTTGTACGACGCGCTTCGGGACAGGCTCAAGGAACTCGGCTCTCCCCTGACACCGTTGGTGGAGGTCAGCCTTGCTCTTGACGAGCACAGCCTGCCGGATCCGGATCTGTTGCTTACCAGCGAGCCGCGTGGAGCCGGGCCAGTCCCGCTTGCATCAGTCGGGCTAGTCATCGAGGTAGCGGCCGCTACCCGCGCAAAGGATATGGGCGCCAAAGTGACGCTCTATGCCCGTCACGAAGTACCGGAATATTGGGTCGTCGATGTCAACGAACGAACGATCCACCAGCTATGGGCGCCGGTCGACGGTGCCTATACCGCCCGCAGCGAGGTCACCTTTGGTTCTACAATCACCGCCGCCACCATCCCCGGATTGACGGTCGACACTGCCACCCTCTGACGCCCCTCACCGCCAGTCGCGGTGGACGGTCAGAGCGGGCGAGTAGAAGTTCACATATTGCGCCATCCGCGGCCGGTTCGACCGGTTCGGGCTGGCACCGTGCGGCAGGTCCTGGCGCCAGATCACCAGATCCCCCGCCCCCGCCGCGATCGGCACCGCCTGTGGGTCGAGATGCACCATGCGCGGATCGGTGTCGCCAATCTCCTCCAGCCAGGCATCGATCCGGTGGTGAAAGCCGGGGAGCAGCGCGAACGCGCCCTGATCCGCCGCCGTGTCGGTCAGGTAAAGAATGCCCTGGGTCGCGAACGGGATCGGCTGGGCGAGGCTGACATCCCAGTGCATCTTCGGCCCCTGAAACGGGTGCCTGGGCGTTTCGGGCGGGTTGAAGCTCATCCGGTCGACGATGCACCACAGATCGGTGCTGCCCCAGAGCTGTGCGAACGCCTTGTGCACGCGCGGCGCGCGGCGGGCGATTTCCAGAGCCGGGTCCTGAAAATGCTGGACCATGATGCCGTTGAGGTCCTGCCCGTACCAGCTCTCGGGCCGCGCCGGGTCGGCCTCCAGCAACCGCCACAACAACGCCTCGACCTGCCCCGCCTCGTCGCGTGAGATCGCACTGCGCAGCGTCACCCAGCCCTCGCGCTCCCAATGCGCCAGATCGTCCGCATCCAGCACATCGGGCATCGCATCGACCGCATCCAGCCGCGCCTGAACCGCCTCAGGCAGCGGCACCCCGTCCAGCGCCGCATGGTAGCGCGCGACCGTCAACGGATCGGGCCGCCCCGCCGTCGCGATCACCCAATCCTCGAACGCATCCAGCTCGGGCCGCTCCCACCCCAGATACTGGATCAGCTGCTCCAGCCCCAGCCCGAGCGTGTCGATCAGCATCCGCTCGCTCTGATCGTATCGCACCACACGCGGCGCACGGAACGTCAGTTCCGCCCAAAGCGTCTCAAAACCACGGATATCGCAAAGGCTGGCAAGGGTCTGCATCGCCGCCACCATTCCGGGCGGGGCGGCGTGCGTCAATGGCGGGGATTGAGCCGACCGGCTTACCGTGGCAGCCTCATGCCATGATCGCGTCGCGCCGCACCGCCAGATTTGTCGGCAAAGCCGCAATCGCCACCTTTGCGCTGATCGGGCTGGTCGCGACCGTCGCTGCGCTGACGCTTTGGCTGGCTGCGCGACCGGTCCTCGATGCAGCACGCAGGGACGCGGAAGCGGCACCCCAACTATGTGCTGGAGGACAGGACACGCCAAAGGGGTATCCAAGAGCGCTCCGTGAAATCGAACCGCTCGCTACAAGTGAATATGTTGTCTTTCGCGACACATGCAGTCGGCTTGGCATCGCCGGATGCCATCACATGACCGGCACACCACGCAGCCTGGGATTTCAACTCTATCGCCCCGCATATCTGAGCGATTGCGAGGTGCGGGCAATTCTGCTGCGGCAGGACGCCCTTCTGGGTCGTGCCCTCAACCGCCTATACCCTGGACGAAACCCTGAGACGCTGACGTCCGCAGAACTCGACTGCCTCGCCGCCGTTCTGCGTTACGGCTTCACCAAAACCGCCGAAGAGCACGGACGCTGCACGCTGCCCAAGCCGCAAGCGGCCGGAGCAGCGCAACAGCCTCCGCCTTAACGCGTCAGCTTCTTATACGCCAAGCGCGTGGGACGATCCGCCGCGTCGCCCAGACGACGGCGCTTGTCCTCTTCATACGCCTCGAAATTCCCCTCGAACCATTCGACGTGCGAATTGCCCTCGAAGGCGAGGATGTGCGTGGCCAGACGGTCGAGGAAGAAGCGATCGTGGCTGATGACCACGGCGCAGCCCGCGAAATTCTCGATCGCCTCTTCCAGCGCACCCAGCGTTTCGACGTCGAGGTCGTTGGTCGGTTCGTCGAGCAGCAGCACGTTGCCGCCGCGCTTCAGCATCTTGGCGATGTTGACGCGGTTGCGCTCACCACCCGACAGCTTGCCGACATTCTTCTGCTGGTCCTGGCCCTTGAAGTTGAACGCGCCGACATAGGCGCGGGTCGACTGGTCGTGGCCATTGACCTTCATGTAATCGAGCCCGTCGGAGATTTCTTCCCAGACATTGTTGGCCGGATTGAGGTGGTCGCGGCTCTGGTCGACATAGCCGAGGCGGACGGTCGTGCCGATCTCGATCTTGCCTTCGTCCGGCTGTTCCTGGCCGGTGATCAGCTTGAACAGCGTCGACTTGCCCGCGCCGTTCGGCCCGATCACGCCGACGATGCCGCCGGCGGGGAGGGTGAAGGACAGATTCTCGAACAGCAGCTTGTCGCCATAGGATTTCGACAGGTTCTCGACCTCGATCACCTTGCCGCCCAGACGCTCGGGCACCTGGATGACGATCTGCGCCTTGCCGGGCGTGCGGTTCTGCTGTGCCTCGACCAGCTGTTCGAACTTCGAAATACGCGCCTTCGACTTGGTCTGGCGGCCCTTCACGCCGGCGCGGATCCACTCCAGCTCGTCCTTGATCGCCTTCTGGCGGCCGGTGGCCTCGCGGTCCTCCTGCTCCAGGCGCTTGGCCTTCTTCTCCAGATAGGTCGAGTAATTGCCCTCGTACGGGAAATATTTTCCGCGATCGAGCTCGAGAATCCAGTCGACCACATTGTCGAGGAAGTAGCGGTCGTGGGTGATCATTAGCACCGCGCCGGCATATTCCTTCAAGTGGTTTTCCAGCCACTTGACGCTTTCGGCGTCGAGATGGTTGGTCGGTTCGTCGAGCAGCAGGATCGACGGCTTCTGGATCAGCAGGCGGGTCAGCGCGACGCGGCGCTTTTCACCGCCCGAGAGATTTTCGACCGACCAGTCGCCCGGCGGACAGCGCAGCGCTTCCATCGCGATCTCGAGCTGATTGTCGAGGCTCCAGCCATCGACCGCGTCGATCTTGGCCTGAAGGTCGCCCATTTCCTCCATCAGCGCGTCGAAATCGGTGTCGTCCTTGGGATCGCCCATCTCGGCCGAGATCGCGTTGAAGCGCTCGACCAGATCGGCGGTCTCGCGCGCGCCGTCCTTGACGTTTTCCAGCACCGACTTGCTCGGATCAAGCTGCGGCTCCTGCTCCAGATAGCCGACGGTGATGTTCTCACCCGGCCACGCCTCGCCGCTGAAATCCTTGTCGATGCCGGCCATGATCTTGATCAGGGTCGACTTGCCAGCGCCGTTCGGGCCGACGATGCCGATCTTCGCGCCCTGATAGAATTGCAGGTTGATGTTGCTCAGCACCGGCTTTTGCGCGCCGGGGAAGGACTTGGTCATGTCCTTCATGACAAATGCATATTGGGCGGCCACTTATGGTCTCCGAAAAATCGAACGAACGGGTCTGGGATCGACGCGCGATGTAGCGATGGCGCGCCGTCAACGCAATCAGCGCAGCCAGCGTGCCATCGCCGGATAGACCGGTGCGCCCTTCGGCGCGGTCAACGGCGTGTGCGCCATCCCAGCCGCGACCAGCTCGGACAGACCGATATAGAGGCCCATGGCATAGTTTTGCGCAAGCCCGGGTCCGGCCCCTTTATAGCCGCCTTCATGAAACACCACGCCGGGGTCGAGCCCCAGTTCGACCGCGGCGGCATAAGACCACGCCATCGCCGCAAGCTCCAGCGCGCTGTCGTCGGGCACCTCCCCGGCGCGCGCGTCAGCGTCCAGCACCGCGATATGCCCGGCCTCGTGCAGGATATCGCCCGGCCATTGCAAGCGCGCGCGATCAACCACCACCCCGCCGCCGACCACCGCGATGGCGGGCAGGAACGAGTCCCCCGCAACCGCGTCCTCGGTCACCGGAATGCCGATGCCGCGCACGAATGCGATGATATGATCGAACAGGTCGCTGTTCTGGTCCATCTGTCCGCTCTAGCCCACCGACACCGGATCGTGAATGTTTTCAGCTACGTGACGAACGCGTTTCATGGCCCTAGGACATCCGCCATGACGCATCCCCTCACCCGCCTCGCCCATGCGACTGCCCTGGTCGCGCTTCCCGCCACCGCCTTTGCGCAAGCCATGGACCCCGCCGCGCTCCGCGACGCGGCGCTGCAGGACGATCTCGCCTATGAAATCACCGAAGGGCTGACGACCGAAGTCGGCCCGCGCCTCGCCGGGACCGAGGCGGAGGCGCGCGCCCGCGCCTGGTCGCTCAAGAAGCTGACCGCGCTCGGCTTCAAGAATGTCCGCAACGAGCCGTTCGAGATGAAGACTTGGGTCCGCGGCGTCGAAACGCTCGAAGTGCTCGCCCCCTTCCCCCAGCCGCTTCACCTCACTGCGCTCGGCAATTCGGGTGCGACCAGCGCCAAGGGTCTCGAAGCCGAAATCGTCTATTTCCCCGACCTCGCCGCACTCAACGCCGCACCGGACGGCAGCCTCAAGGGCAAGATCGCCTTTGTCAGCCACAGCATGACCCGCACGCAGGACGGGTCGCAATATGGCGCATTCGGTGCCGTGCGCCGCAGCGGCCCCGCCACCGCGTCGCGCAAGGGCGCCGCCGCGATCCTGATTCGCTCGGTCGGCACCGACTATCACCGTAACCCGCATGCCGGCGGGACCAATTTCCCGGACGGCGTCGCGCCGATCCCCGCCGCCGCCCTGTCACTGCCCGATGCCGAGCAGCTGGAGCGGATCGTCAAGCGCGGTCAGCCGGTAAAGGTCAAGCTCACCCTGACCCCACGCCAGATCGGCACCACCGAATCGGGCAATGTCATCGCCGAAGTGCCGGGCAGCGATCCCGCCGCCGGCATGGTCGTGGTCGCCTGTCACCTCGACAGCTGGGACCTGGGCACCGGCGCGTTCGATGACGCCACCGGCTGCGGCATCGTCGCTGCAGCGGCGAAGCGAATCATGGACGCCGGCACGCCACGTCGCACGATTCGCATCCTCTGGGCGGGCGCCGAGGAAGTCGGGGTGTTTGGCGGAAAGGCCTATTTCGACGCGCACAAGGACGAAAACCACGCGCTCGCCGCCGAATCGGATTTCGGCGCGGATCGCATCTGGCGGGTCGATTTCAAGCTGCCCGACAGCGCCAAGCCGGTCGGTGACCGGGTCGCGGCGGTCCTTGCCCCGCTCGGCATCAGCCGGAGCCGCGAGCGTGCCAGCGGCGGCGCCGATGTTTCGGCCTTGATCGCCGCAGGCGTCGCCGGGATCGACCTGCAACAGGATGGAAGCCGTTACTTCGACCTCCACCACACTCCCGACGATACGCTCGACAAGGTCGATCCGGCACAATTGCGCCAAAATGTTGCGGCATGGACGGCGACGCTCGCCGTCGTGGCCAACGCGCCTGAGGAAATCGGGTCAGTCAAGTGAGGCGGCGCACCATAGGGTCGCGCCACAAACCTTGCTGACAGATGAATTCCCATTGACGGACGCGTAACGGGCGCTATTCCGACTAACTCGCACGGCAATCGGGCCGGGGCGAACCGAAATAGCTTTGCTTGGGAGCAAACGAATGAAGAAGATCCTCATCGTCGCTGCCGCGACCGGCCTGATGTCGCTCGCAGCCTGCAACACGCCGGCCGCGAACAACACCGCCGAGAACGTCGCTGCTGGCCTGGAAGCCGACGCCGACAACATGGAAATGGTTGCTGACAACGCGACCAACGAAGTCGTCGAAGACGCGGCTGAGAACGCTGCCGACAACCTGGAAGCAGCTGCCGACAACGTCGCTGGCTAATTCCGGTTCGGCCTCCCGGCTCGCTTGAGCCGGTCGAATCGAAAGGGCGTCTCTCCGGGGGCGCCCTTTTTTCGTGCCTTGTTTCCACGCGACACAACGTCGCTTGTCGATGACGAATGGCGTTTGGTCGCCATGAACGGACCTAATCGACTGGGCCAAGTCGCCGGTCGATCCAGCGTCGCCCGCATCCCCCGCCCCGCCTAACCCGGACCGGCGTTCAGCCCCCGAACGCGTTGAACCCAAAGAGGTCCGTGATGTTCGCCACTCTGTTTCGCAGCGCCGCGCCCGGTGCCATGCTGCTCCTTTCGCTTCCCGCTGCCGCCAGCCCCGGCAAGTCGGCGACGGTCCGCTATGCCGATCTCGACCTGACGAGCGTTGCCGGTAAAGAGACGCTCGAACGCCGCATCGCCAATGCCGCCATGGCGGTGTGCGGCGGCCGTCCCGACTATCGCGATCTGACTGGCGCCCGTGCGCACAACCGGTGCGTCGCCAAGGCGCTCGAAACCGCGCGCCCCTCGATCGAACTCGCCCTTCGCAGCGCGGCAACGCGACAACTCGCAGCGCGCGACCAAAATGTCAGAGTAGCTCCCTGACATCGCCCTGCCCCGCCCGGTGCATCCGCCGGGCGGGGCCTCTTTGCGTCAGGCGCTTATCGTTCGGTCAGGATCGTCTTGGCAGCGGCCTGATAGGTGCGCCCGATCCGCACGCTGGCCCCATCGGCCAATTCCGCACACCACACGCCCAGCCCGTCATGGCGCAGCTTCACGATCCGGTCGCGCCGCACGATCACCGACCGGTGCAGCCGGATGAATCGTTCGGGATCCAGCCGCCGCTCCAGTTCGCTGATCGTCTGGTGGATCAGATAGCTGCGCCCACCGACACTCAGGCGCATATAGTCGCGCTCCGCGTCGATTCGCTCGACGTCAGCAGCGCTGATCCGGATCATTTCCGACCGGTGCGGAACCCAGAAATCCTCGATCCAGCGCGACGACGCCGCTGCTGGCGCATCGCCCTTCAACCCGCGCGCTTCGACCGCGCGTGCGACCGCGCGCGCCAGCCGCTCGGCACTGACCGGCTTCAGCACATAATCGACTGCGTCGACCTCGAACGCCGCCACCGCGTGCTGATCGAATGCCGTGCAGAAGATCACCGCCGGTCGGTGCGACACACGCGCCAGCGATGCCGCGACTGACATCCCGTCGCACTGCGGCATGGCGATATCGAGGAGGACCAGATCAGGCTGCAACGCGTCGATCAGACGCAGCGCCGCGTCGCCATCGGCCGCCGTGCCGACCAGGTCGACCTGCTCCAGCCCCGCGCATAAAATCTGCATCCGCTCGACCGCCAGCGGCTCGTCATCGACGATCAGCGTGCGCAACCGCTCAGCAGCCATGGGTCGTCACCGGCATGCGAATGGTCGCGGCAAACCCACCCTCGGGGCGCGGCCCGGCCTCCAGCGATGCCGCGTCGCCGAACCGCACCGTGAGCCGGTCGCGAACGTTGCGCAGGCCGACGCACGTGCCGTTCGCCACCTGCACGCCTTCGCCGTCGTCGATGACCGCGATCACGAGCATCATGCCTTCGATCCACGCACGAACGCGGACCTCCACCGGACGACGCGCGGGCGCCACACCATGCTTGATCGCATTCTCGACCAGCGGCTGGAGCAACAGCCCGGGCACGCAGGCGCGCTCCGCCTCCGGCGTGATGTCGAACACGCTGCGCAGCCGCTGGGGAAAGCGGATCGCTTCGATCTCCAGATACAGGCGTTGCAGCGCGATCTCGTCAGCCAGCGGCACATCCTCGGTCGGCTCGGCGGACAGGCTGGTGCGGAAAAAGGTCGACAGGTTGAGGATCATCGTTTCGGCATCCTCGCGCCGCCCGGCCATCACCAGCGATGAGATCGAGTTGAGCGTGTTGAACAGGAAATGCGGGTTCACCTGATAGCGCAGCGCGCGCAGCTCTGCCGTCTGCGCCGCAGTGCGCAGCCGCGCCGCCTCCCGCTCCGAAGCGCGCACTGCTCCGGCATAGGACAAGGCAAGGTATAGGATCGCCCAGGCGAGGTTGAAGAAATACCAGTGAATCGCATTGTCCGCGATTACATGAGCGGGACCCTTCTTCTCCTCATGCGCCTCCAGCGCCTTGTGCGTCGCGGACTTCTCCGCGTCGGACTTTTCCAGTTCGGGCTTGGGGTCGACGACGTAAAAGGACAGGTAGTTGACCGTCGAATAGGCGGTGGACGACACAGCCGCGAACAGGAATGCCGCAGCGACCCGTAACCGCAGGCTGCGCTGCTCCAATGGACGCAACGCCAGATACATCAGCGTGGTGAAGCCAATCCCGCACAGCGACACCCAGGCGCGATTGTCGAGCGCCGACCAGTGATCCGGGTAATCCATGATCCACGCGCGCAGCGTAACGCTGACATAATAAAATGCCCAGAAACCGATGATCGACAGCACCGCAACGCGCGGTGGAACCGTGTAGCGGGAGGGCGCGTGCGAATGATTGGCCATCACGTCATCTAACGTGATCGCCCGTTCCGATACCACTAACACAAGGCGCGTTGGTCGAAGCGGGTGAGCCGTCCGTCGAAAGCCTATTGGTGCGGCGCGTGCATCGCGCGCCGCTGCTGGATCAGAGCCGCTCGACCGCCCGCTCGATCTTGCGCAGCACCGCGCGGTCGCCCGCCGGCGCATCGGCGGCATCCTGGGCCAGCGCCATCAGCCGGATCGCGCCGAAGCTGGCCGCCAGCCCCTTGAGCCGCAGTGCGGCGCTGCGCCACCCCTCGGGGTCGTCGGCCTTGGCCAGCCCCTCCAGCGCGCGTTTCGCGCTATCGAGGAACGCCCCGCGAAGCTCCGCAATCAGCCCGGGCTCATCGCCCACCGCCGCCGCCAGAGTCGCATCGATTGCACCGGGATCATACGCCATGCCCGACCCTAGATTCGCCGTGCTTAATGAGTGGTTTCACAATGCTATGCCTGGACGGGGCGACTGTGCTAAACCGGGACGATGAACGGGGGAACGAACAAGCTCGGACCGCGTCCGCTCGACGACGAGGACGATGAACTGCTGCTCGTCGAAGAGGCGCCAGCGCCGGTCGAGGCAGCGCCCGCAGCCGATGGCGCGGAGGATGACGCGCCGCAGGCGCTGCGCGCGCCATGGCTCGCCGCAACGCTCGCGCTCGGGCTGGTCGTCGCATGGCTGGGGGTCGCCGGCTGGTTGCTCCAGCCGGTGTTCGCCGCCCCGCCCCCGCCTGCACAGCTGGTTCAGCTGATCGCCGCGCTCTGCGTGCCCCCCGCGCTGGTCGGCATCCTGTGGCTACTCGCCCAGCGCAACAGCGCGGCGGAAGCGCGCCGCTTCGGCCAGACCGCGCGCGCAATGCGGGCCGAGGCCGCGAGCCTTGAGCGCGTCGTCGCCACGCTATCGCGCAAGATCGAGGCGAACCGCGCCGAACTCGCCGATCAGACCACCGCGCTGATGGCGATGGGCGACCGCGCCGCCGAGCGGCTTCAGGCCATCTCCAACGGCATGGCCGCCGAAGCCCGCGCCGTGTCGGACAGTGCGCAGAAACTCGTCGACAGCAGCAGCGCCGCCGAAAAGAGTGTCGGCATCGTCCTGTCCTCCCTGCCCAAGGCGCACGAAGAGATGACCGGCATGGCCGCCACGCTCGACGCGGCGGGCATGAAGGCCAGCGAACACGCCTCCGCACTCGACGCACAGCTTGTCGCGCTCGCCGAGCGCGGGCGTGAGGCCGATACGATCGCCGGTGGCGCCGCCCAGCGCCTCGCCGCGCACATCGCGCGGATGGAGGCGACCAGCGAAAATGCCGGCACCAGGCTGGAGGGCGTCGCCGCCAGCATGTCCGAAACCGTCGATGCCATGCTCGACCGCGCCGCCGCTGCCGTGGACGAGGCGCGCAAGGGCATCGCCGCACAGGGCGAAGCGATGCTCGCGATGCTCGCCGCCAATCAGGCCTCGCTCGACAAGGCTGGGCGCGACAGCATCGACACGGTCGGTGCACGCATTGGAGAGGTCGAGGAGACGATCGGGCGCATCGCCGACCGATTGGGTGAGGAACAGACCCGGGTCGACATCCTGCTCGCCTCGGTCACCGGCGGCATCGCCCAGGCCGATGGTCAGCTCGCCTCGCTCCACAGCCACGGTATGGAACGCACTCAGGCGCTCGCCGCGTCGATCAGCGCGCTCGACAGCTCGGCGAGTGCCATGACCGAAACGCTGCGGGACGGCGACGCCACCGCCCGCCGCGTCATCGCCACCGCCGAGGAACTGCTCACCGCACTCGACGCCTCCGCCCGCGAAATGGACGAGACGATGCCCGAGGCGCTGGTGCGGCTGGAGGAGCGGATCGGCGCAACGCGCGGCGTCATCGCCGCGTCGAAGCCCGAACTGCTCGCGCTCGTCACCGCGGCCGAGAGCACCCACGACGCGATCGAGGCGATTGCAGACGTCGTCCGCACACAGCGCGACATGCTGGCCAAGACTCAGGCATCGTTGCTCGAATCGCTCGCAGACGGACAGGCCAAGACCGCGCAGCTTGAGGATGTCGTCGACCGCGCCATCGCCAACGCCCGCCGCTTCGCCGAGGACGCCGCCCCCGCGCTGGTCGACGCGCTGCTCCGCATCCGCGAAACCGCCAACGCCGCGTCCGATCAGGCCCGCGCCGCGCTCGCCGGCATTGTGCCGGAGGCGACCCGCCAGCTCGAGGACGCCGGTTCCGCCGCGCTGCGCCGCGCGCTCGACGCCAGTGTGCGCTCTCAGTTGATCGAACTCGGCGAGGTGACGCAGGGTGCAGTCAACGCCGCCGCGCGCGCCAGCGAACGGCTCGCCCAGCAAATGCTGTCGATCAACGACGCCTCGGCCCAGGTCGAAGCGCGCATCGACGAGGCCCGCGCCGAACGCGAAAATGCCGACCGCGACAATTTCGCGCGCCGCGTGTCGCTGCTGGTCGAAGCGCTCAACTCCGCTTCGATCGACATTTCCAAGGCGTTCGCGCACGAAGTGTCGGACAGCGCCTGGGCGGCATATCTGAAGGGCGACCGCGGCGTCTTCACCCGCCGCGCCGTCCGCCTGCTCGACAGCGGCCAGGCCCGCGAAGTGTCGTCGCTCTACGAGGGCGACCCCGACTTCCGCGAACAGGTCAACCGCTACATTCATGATTTCGAAGCGATGCTGCGTCAGGTGCTCGCCCTGCGCGATGGCGCGCCGCTGGGCGTGACGCTGCTCTCGTCCGACATGGGCAAGCTCTACGTCGCACTGGCTCAGGCGATCGAGCGGCTGCGGGGGTAATCGCCCACCACAGCCGTTTGCCGCTCAATCCTCCCCCGCCAGGGGGAGGTGGCAGCGTAGCTGACGGAGGGGGAGGAAACGCGACGATCGAGAGGGCACAGCCGCCCTCCCCCTCCATCGCCTCCGGCGACACCTCCCCCTGGCGGGGAAGGATTGGCACTTATTCCTTCGCCGCCGCCTGAACCTTCATCGCGAACGCCATCCGCTCCTGCGCCAGCGCCCGGTCGCTTGCGCGCGGCCAGGCGGCGCTGGTGACCATCACCAGCTTGCGCGCCGGATCGACGATGATCGATTGGCCGAAAATGCCCTGCGCCGCGAACACGCCGCCCGCCGGCACCCACCATTGATAGCCATAGCCGCCGCCGGGAAAGCTCACCTGCGCCTTGGTCGCGTCCGCGAACCATCCGGCTGGCACGATGCCCTTGCCGCCCTCCAGCGCCATCTGGCCGATCCGCCCATAATCGCGCAGCGACACCGACAGGCAGCATCCCGACACTTCCGCGCCGGTCTGGTCGGTCATCCAGAACGCGTCGCGCTCCATGCCGTATGGCTTCCAGATCTTCTCCTCGAGATAGGCCGAGAGCGACTTGCGCGTCGCGCGGCGCACCAACACGCCGATCAAATTGGTCTCGCCGGTCTTGTAGACGAACTTGACCCCCGGATCGCTCTCGCGCGGCAGCTTGCGCATGTAGAAGACGGTCGGATCCTGCCCGGCCGGCACCGCCTCGGCAAACATCCGCGCCACGTCGCTATTGGGGTTGGTGTAGTCCTCATTCCACTTCACCCCCGACGTCATCGTCAGCAGTTGGCGGATCGTCACGCCGTCATATCCCGCCCCGGCCAAGTCAGGGATGTAGCGCGTCACGGGATCGTCGATCGACTTGATATAGCCGTCCTTGATCGCCGCGCCGACCAGGGTCGATGTCACCGACTTGGCGACCGAAAAACTCGTCCAGCGCCCCTCCGGCCCATAGCCGCGGGCAT
>NZ_LSJM01000468.1 GCF_001557215.1 Sphingomonas sp. CCH9-E2
CCTCTCCCAACCCTCTCCCCTGAAGGGGAGAGGGCTATAGGTGCTTTATGGTTTCCCACTCCGGCCTCATCACCGTTATCGAACGTGCTGCCCGCAAGGCCGGCCCACGGTTGCGGCGCGACTTCAACGAAGTCTCGCAGCTGCAGGTCAGCCGCAAGGGGCCGGCGGATTTCGTGTCGATGGCGGACAAGCGCGCCGAGGACACGCTGATCGAGGAACTGCGCAAGGCGCGGCCCGATTGGGGCTTCCTGGTTGAGGAGCGCGGGCAGATCGCCGGCGACCCCGACAAGCCGCGCTGGATCATCGATCCGCTCGACGGCACCACCAACTTCCTCCACGGCATCCCGCATTTTTGCATGTCGATCGCGGTCGAGGATCCGCATGGACCGCAGGGCAAGCCCGAGATCACGCACGGTTATGTCTATCAGCCGCTGACCGATGAGAGCTTTTGGGCCGAAAAGGGCCGGGGTGCATGGCTGCAGGACCAGCGGCTGCGCGTCTCGTCGCGCCGCGACCTTGCCGATGCGCTGATCGCGACCGGCATCCCGTTTCTGGGCCATGGCAATTTCGCCGAGTGGAGCCGCATCTTCGGTGCGGTCGCCCCCGAAGTCGCCGGCATCCGCCGCTTCGGCTCGGCCGCGCTCGACCTCGCCTGGGTTGCGGCGGGCCGTTATGACGGCTTTTGGGAAAGCGGTCTCAAGCCGTGGGATACGGCGGCCGGCATCCTGCTGGTCAAGGAGGCGGGCGGCTTCGTCACCGATTTCCGCGGCACCGACAATGCGCACGCCAAGGGCGAGATCCTGGCCGCGACCGACGCGATCCACTCGAAGCTGCACAAGCTGCTCGCCGGATCGCTGCGCTAGTTTTGGGCCAGATTCCCCTCCCGCGTGCGGGAGGGGTCAGGGGAGGGGCTGTCCTCCTCGATAACATCCGTTACATGCCCTCCCCCGACCCCTCCCGCAAGCGGGAGGGGAGTGA
>NZ_LSJM01000469.1 GCF_001557215.1 Sphingomonas sp. CCH9-E2
AGCCGGTACCCGCCGTCACGCCCGATATCTTCGTCGCGCAGCGCGGCACAGCTTGGGCGGTCGAGCTCAACAGCGCGACGCTCCCGCGCGTGCTGGTCAACCGCGCTTATTACACGGAAGTGTCGGCCGGGCCGCAGGACAAGACCAGCAAGGCGTGGCTGTCCGACATGCTCGCCAGCGCCAACTGGCTGGTGAAGGCACTCGATCAGCGTCAGCGCACGATCATCAAGGTCGCGTCCGAGATCGTGAAGCAGCAGGAAGCGTTCTTCCGCCACGGTGTCAGCCATCTGAAGCCGCTGACGCTGCGCCAGATCGCCGACGCGATCGAAATGCATGAATCGACCGTCAGCCGCGTGACCAGCAACAAATATCTGTCCTGTGCGCGCGGCCTGTTCGAGCTGAAATATTTCTTCACCAGCGCGATCCAGTCCTCCGAAGGCGGCGACGCGGTGTCGGCCGAAGCGGTCAAGAGCGCGATCCGCGCGCTGATCCAGGCCGAGGATCCCAAGAAGATCCTGTCCGACGACACGCTGGTCGAACTGCTCAACGC
>NZ_LSJM01000470.1 GCF_001557215.1 Sphingomonas sp. CCH9-E2
CCACAAGCGGTGCGGACGCGCACGCGGCGATCCTAACAGCGCCCGCATCGCGCGAGAGGACGGAATGGCGATGGCAGTCTGAGGAATTGTCAGCGCTGCAATCGCACCACGAATTTGCGGGCCGGGCTCAGCGCTGCGACGAAGCTGCCGTCGGGCTGACGGCGGAAGTCGTAGGTCCCGCTCGGCGTGACGAGGGCACCGCGATCGAGCCGGTCACCCGGGAGGATCGAGATGACGGCCAGCCCGTCGGTGCTGGCCTGAGGCAGAGCATCGAACCAGTCGCCCGCAGCGTTGCCGAGGCCCAGCGTGCCGCGGCAGATGCCGTCCGTCATTGCGAATCGCACCGTGCCGGTCACCGGCTTGTCCCCGAAGCTGCCGCTATATTGGCTCGCCCATATCGGGCAGCGCGTTTGCGGCCCGGTGGGATCGGCCTGGAACGGCGCTGCCAGCATCGCGGCGGTTTCGGTGATGTCCGAAACCCAGACGGCGTTCGAGAGCAGCGCTACGCTTTCGCCGCGCTCAGGGTAGAGCATCAACGCACTGCGCGCACCGATCGCGGCACCGGCATGATGCGCGATCTGTTGCCCGTCATTGTCTGTTCGGATGCGCCAGCCGAAAGCGATGCGATCTTCGCCCTCCATTACCGGCGTCCCGTCGTTCATCAGGCTCGGCGTCCACATCACTGCGCGCGCCTTTGGTGACAGGAAGCCGTCGCGCATCACCCTTGCACCGAACAGTGCAACGCCATGCGCCGTGCCGCGGAAGCCCGCACCACCCCAGGAATAGCTGTAATCGTGGGCGGCCGCGGGACGGATCGCGCCACCTTCAAATTCATAAGCGACCGTATCGTGCGCCGGATCGGGCGCCAGGTCCGGGCGCAGCGGCAGGTCCTGGATCATCGCGCGCGAGACGAAGGACAGGAACGGCATGTCTGCGGCGCCCTCGATCGCCGCGCTGAGCAACGTGTATCCGTAAGAGCTGTATTGATACCGCGTACCCGGCGCGAACAGCAGCGGCCGGTTGGCGAAGATCGCGACCGCCTCATTGACCGAGCCGAAGCGGACCTTTCCGCGCGCGGCATCGACATCCTGATAATGGGGAATGCCCGACATATGCGCCGCGAGCTGGCGCGGCGTGATCTCCGCAGGCCAGCTCAGGCGGACGCCTGGCAGGTAGCGCTGGACTGGTGCGTCGAGGTCCAGCTGCTTGCGGTCGTGGAGCATGATCGCGGCGGTTGCGGTCAGCAGCTTGGAAACACTGGCGAGGCGAAAGCTGGTGTCGGGATCGACCGGCAGCTTTCGTTCGAGATCGCGATAGCCGGCAGTGCCGACCCAGATCAGCGTGCCATCGCGCGTCACGGCCGCGGCCATGCCGGGCACGCCGTTCGCTTCGATTTGAGCAGCGAGGATCGCGTCGGCGATGCGACGCGGTGCGTCGGCATCGGTCTGCGGGGTTTTCGCCAGAGCCGGATTGTTGCATCCGATCGCTGCGAGGGCGATTAGGATGAGCGGGGTGTGGTGCCTTGTCATGCCCCAAGGCTGTGTCCGAACCGGGCAGCGCGACAAGAAAAGAACGGTGAAGATTGGTGAAATGAGCATCGAACTGTGCCGCATACGTCACGCAGTGATCGTCGCTGGCGCTGCGCACCGCTTGCCCGACCTTTCGTTTCGGATGCTCGACCTGCTCGTTTCACGGGCGCCCGACCCGGTTCCATTCGCGGACATCGAGCGCATTGTCTGGGATGCGCACGTCACGCGAGAGACGATCAAGCAGCGGGTGACCTTGCTGCGCGAGAGCCTTGCACAGATCGGCATGGACGGCACAGCAATCGAGGCCGTGCGGAACCATGGCTACCGCACCACCCTGGTCATGCGGGAGGCGCAACCGGCACGCGCATGGCCTGTGCGGCGCATGATCGGGCTCGCCGCGACGACGGCGCTTGCCGCGCTGGCAGCGCTATTTCTGACCTGGCAGGGCCGCGACACGGACGATGCCGCCAAGCCGCTGCTCGCGGTGATCGTCGACCCGGCTGCACCTGGCAGCGATACCGCGCAAGCGGAGGCAGTGCGCCGCGACATGGTCCGCGCGTTTTCCAAATTCGGAGGCGTTCAGGTCATCGACCGGCTTCCTTCCCCGGCCGCGGCACCTGCCTATATCGTGCGATTCTCCCTCGACACGTCCGCGAACAAGGGACAGCTCGCAACCGAGCTTGTCGATGGCGGCTCGGGCGTAGTCCTGTTCGCGGAACGCTATCCCGTATCGGCGACCCGGTCGGATCGGGCGGTGCTCCATTTCGCAAATTACGTGCATGCCCATGTGAGCGCGTTTTCGGGCGGCGGGGCCGGGATGTCGGAAGAATCGCGCGCCCGCTACGCCGAAGCCTATCGGCTCTGGCGGCTCGGTGACCGGCAGAGCCTGGTCGGTGCCCGCAACAGTCTCGCCGCGCTCGCAGACGGGTCCGACGCCAGCGTGATGTCGCGCTCGCTCCTCGCACGCGTCCAATCGGATCTGGTCTTGCGCCATGGCGCGCCGATGGCGCTGGCACGGACAGCCGAGCTCAACATCCGCGCGCTCATCGCGGGGCACCCTGGCCTGGGTGACCTGCGCTATTCGTTGTCCCGCGCATTGCTGGCGCAGGGAAAGCGGCAGGAGGCGCTCGACGCGCTGCGGGTTGCCCAGCAAACCATGCCGTTTCTATCGCGCGACGTCATGGCGATCGAAGGACGATCGCGCCGTCAGCCGGGCACATCCGACCATTGAGGCACGATGATCATCCCGGATGTCGGCTTCCGGGGCGCATTCGGATGGATTTCAGCGGTCGAAGCCGGGACACATTGCGACTGCCTCATGAGTGGGGGCCGATCCGAGGCGCGGCGTGCGGCCGCAACAAGCAATTGCGCAGATGCTGTGTCCCCGCTCGAAAGTTACGTGATCACCGAAGCGGAAACACACCGTCCACCGCGCGCCACTCCGCCGGCCGGATCAGCCGTTCATGCTCGATCCGCACCGAATGCAGCGCAGCCTCGATCTCGCGGCGCCAATGGTCGAGGAAGCCGAGCAGCACCGGGAAATCGGGTGCGAGATCATATTCCTGCCAGGCGAAGAGTTGCAGCAGCGACGGCGCATCGGGGCGATAGTAATGAATTTCCGCGAAGGTGAGCCCATAGCCTTCAAGCTGCACAAGAAGCGCGCGGTCGGTCATAGGCGGGCCATCCGGTGTGCGCGCGATTGGTTCAGCGAACGCAGCGCGGACAAATCCTCGTCGATCAGCCTGTCCCCGGTCGTGCCGGACGGCGGTCGCCAGGCGGATTTGCCCGGAAGCGCGGATGGCTCGCACGCCCAGCGGGCGAGAATGGCACGCCTGACCTCGGGCTCGAGTCTGGGATGGCGCGCGATGTCGAACGGATGAAGAAAACGGGAGACTGGCTGCGACACGGCTGTCCTCCTTCCCTCGTCGTCGCTCCTTGTGCGTTGGGCGGCTGCGCCCAGTGCCAGGAATTTTGGTCGCGCGTCCGCGATGGTCAAGACCCGCACCGGCGGCCGCGCAACCTGGTCGCTGGCACTGCATGAAAACGCGTGCCAAAATTTCTCGCTTCGCCTCTTGAACTGAAAAATCGGCTTTCCCAATTCGCCGCCGCCCGGCGTTCGAACGAGCGCCGGAGACATCACATTCATGTTTTGCAACTGGAGGTTATGCATGCATTTCCGCCCCTTGCACGACCGTGTGGTCGTCCGCCGCATCGAGGCCGAGGAGAAGACCTCGGGCGGCATCATCATCCCCGACACCGCGAAGGAAAAGCCGCAGGAAGGCGAGATCGTCGCTGTCGGACCGGGCGCGCGCGACGAGCGCGGCACGCTGGTCGAGCTTACGGTCAAGCCGGGCGACCGCATCCTGTTCGGCAAATGGTCGGGTACCGAGGTCAAGATCGACGGCGAGGATCTGCTCATCATGAAGGAGAGCGACATTCTCGGCGTGATCGAGAGGGTCGCCGCGGTCCGCCAGGCGGCGTGACCGCATCCCCAATTTTCAGGAAGGACACAGAAAGGAGTCAGGCAGATGGCTGCCAAGGAAGTGAAGTTTGCGTCCGACGCGCGTGATCGCATGCTGCGTGGCGTGGATACGCTTGCGAACGCAGTGAAGGTGACGCTGGGCCCCAAGGGGCGCAACGTCGTGATCGACAAGAGCTTCGGTGCGCCGCGCATCACCAAGGACGGCGTCACCGTCGCCAAGGAGATCGAACTTTCCGACAAGTTCGAGAATATGGGCGCACAGATGCTGCGCGAGGTCGCCAGCAAGCAGAATGACAAGGCGGGCGATGGCACCACCACCGCCACCGTGCTCGCCCAGGCGATCGTCCGCGAAGGCTCGAAGGCGGTCGCGGCCGGCATGAACCCGATGGACGTCAAGCGCGGGATCGATCTGGCCGTGGGCGCGGTGACCCAGGACCTTCAGTCGCACGCGAAGAAGGTCAGCGCCAACAGCGAGATCGCGCAGGTCGCCACCATCTCCGCCAATGGCGATGCGGAGATCGGCCGCATCCTTGCCGAGGCGATGAAGAAGGTCGGCAATGAGGGCGTGATCACGGTCGAGGAAGCCAAGAGCCTCGAGACCGAGCTCGAGACCGTGGAAGGCATGCAGTTCGACCGTGGCTACCTCTCGCCCTATTTCATCACCAACACCGAGAAGCTGCGCGTCGAGCTCGACGACCCGTATATCCTCATCCACGAGAAGAAGCTCTCGAACCTGCAGGCGCTCGTGCCGCTGCTCGAGAAGGTGGTGCAGTCGGGTCGTCCGCTGCTGATCATCGCGGAGGATGTCGAGGGCGAGGCACTCGCGACCCTGGTGGTCAACCGCTTGCGCGGCGGGCTCAAGGTTGCGGCGGTCAAGGCACCGGGCTTCGGAGATCGCCGCAAGGCGATGCTCGAGGACATCGCGATCCTTACCGGCGGCGATGTGGTGAGCGAGGAGCTTGGCACCAAGCTCGAGAATGTCACCGTGTCGATGCTGGGCCGGGCCAAGAAGGTCGTGATCGACAAGGATAACACGACGATCATCGACGGCGTCGGCACCAAGGCCGATATCGACGGCCGCGTCGCGCAGATCCGCCAGCAGATCGAGACCACGACGTCCGACTATGACCGCGAGAAGCTCCAGGAGCGGCTCGCCAAGCTCGCGGGC
>NZ_LSJM01000471.1 GCF_001557215.1 Sphingomonas sp. CCH9-E2
GCCGCCCCCGTCGCGCTGCGCGTGGTCGAACCCGCCCCCTCAGAAATCGCCAGCGATGCGCCCGCCGATGATGGCGCATTCGACACCCTCGTCACCACCAGCAGCGATCCCGAGACTGATGCGCTGCGCACCACCAGCGACACGGGCGGATACGCGATGAATCGCGACGGCAACCGCCAGTCGACGCCGCAGCCCGCCGCACCGGCCCCGGCAGCGGCACAGGCTGCAGCGAACGCGCTGCCCGCTTTTCGACCCGCTCGCAGCCGCCGCTCCGCAGGGCACGACGCACACGGGTGATCCCGCCGCCACCGAACATCGCGCGCGTGCCGCCGCAATTGGTGAGGATGTCGGCATCGCCATCGTCCGCCATGCCGATAGCGGTTCGGGCGATGTGCTCGTGATCCGGCTCGACCCCGCCGAACTCGGCAAGATCGAAGTGCGGTTGCGGATGGACGAAGCGCGGCAGCTGAGCGCCGAGGTTACCGCCGATCAGCCCGCGACGCTCGACCTGCTCCGCCGGGACTCCGACAACCTGACCCGCGCGCTCAACGATGCCGGCTTCCGCGCCGACGATCAGAGCCTGCGCTTCGACAGCCGTGGCTTTGGCCAGAGCGACCAGCAGGCTCAGCAGGGCCGCCGCATCGCCAGCCGCGCCTATCTGAACGACGGCGATGCCGCCAACACTCCGTCCACCCCCACCCCCGTCCAGGTCCGCAGCTCGGGCCGGGTCGATCTCGTCGCCTGAAGGAGCCGATCATGGCCGTCGACGCCGCCTCCGCCGCCAATGCCGCGACCAACACCAACTCGACCAACGCGCTGGGCAAGCTCGCCACCGATGCGACGATGTTCCTGCGCCTGCTGACCACGCAGATGCAGAATCAGGACCCGCTCGATCCGATGGACACGGCGGAATATACCCAGCAGCTCGTCCAGTTCTCGCAGGTCGAACAGTCGATCCAGCAGAATGCTTCGCTCAAGTCGATCCTGACCGCGCTGACCTCCGACAACCTGGTCGGGGCGGCATCGGTGGTCGGCAAGGTCGCGAGCTTTGGCAGCGATCAGGCGGGTCTGACCGCGACCAGCCCGGCGCAATGGACCTATGCCACCAGCCGCCCGGCCGAAACCGTGGTCGCGACGATCAAAAACGCGTCGGGTGCGACCGTCCACACCGTCAACCTGACCGGGTCGCAGGGCGATCTGGTGTGGGACGGCACGCTGGCGGATGGCAACCGCGCGCCGGACGGCGCCTACAAGCTCGAGATTTCGGCCAAGGACACGACCGGCGCGAGCGTGCCGGTGTCGATCTCCGCGCGCGGTCTGGTCAAGGAAGTCGCGCAGGACGCGTCGGGCATGACGTTCCAGGTCAACGGGGTCTTCTACAACTCCGCCACGCTGATCCGCCTGACGCAGTGAAGCGTCAGGCCCCGCGGTCCTCCAGCATCTTGATGATGCCGGAGAAGTCCATGCCCGCATGGCCTTCATCCGCGAACTTGCCGTAAAGCTCCGCAGCGCGTGCGCCCATCGGCGTGTCGGCGTGGACCGTTTCGGCGGCCTCCATCGCCAGTTTCAGATCCTTGAGCATCAGCCCGACAGCGAAGCCGCCCTGATAGTCGTTATCGGCGGGCGATTTCGGGCCGACACCGGGCAAGGGCGCATAGCTGGTCATCGACCAGCTCTGTCCCGACGAGACCGAGCTGATGTCGTAGAAGGTCTGCGGGTCGAGCCCGAGCTTGCGCGCGAGCAGGAACGCTTCGCAGGTCGCGACCATCGTCGCGCCGAGCAACATGTTGTTGCAGATCTTTGCCACCTGCCCCGCGCCATTGCCGCCGGCATGAATGACCGCCTTGCCCATGTCGGAAAGGAACAGCTCGGCGCGTTCGAACGCGGCATCGCTGCCGCCGACCATGAAGGTCAGCGTGCCGCCCGCCGCCGCCGCGATCCCGCCGGAGACGGGCGCATCGACCGCCATCAACCCCTTGGTCGCCGCCGCATCGGCGACGCGGCGCGCGGTATCGACGTCGATGGTCGAACAATCGATAAGGATTGCCCCGGTATCGGCCGCGTCGAACACGCTGTCGGCATAGACCTGTTCGACATGCTTGCCGGCGGGGAGCATGGTGATGACCGCCTCTGCCCCCTGCGCTGCCTCGGCCGCGCTGGCGACGGGCAGGCATCCGGCGGCCTTGGCACGGGCGAGCGCCTCTTCGCTGAGGTCATAGGCGCGCACGTCATGCCCCGCCTTCGCCAGGTTCGCGGCCATCCCGCCGCCCATATTGCCGAGACCGATAAATCCTACGCGGGCCATTTCTCATCCTCTCAAACCTTCTCCGGAGGGAGAAGGATACCGCACCTTGGCGCTTCAGCGCCTAGCGGAGGTTGGATGAGGGGATCGCGCCATCGAAAGGGCGATCCCCTCACCCAGCTACGACTAGGCAGCAAGCTGCCAAGTCTTCGCAACCCTCTCCCGACGGGAGAGGGGGTTTCACTCATTTCCCCGTCCAGTTCCCCGGACGCTTCTCGACGAATGCCGCCATGCCTTCCTTCTGGTCCTGCGACCCGAACAGACCGTGGAACAGGCGGCGTTCGAACTGGACACCCTGGGCCAGACCCGTTTCGAACGCGGCGTTGACCATTTCCTTGTTCGCCAGCACCGCGAGAGGGGCCATCGACGCGATCGTCGCGGCGGTCTTGAGCGCTTCGTCGAGCAGTTCGGCTGCGGGGACGATGCGGCTGACAAGGCCGGCGCGCTCCGCCTCTTCCGCGCCCATCATGCGGCCAGTCAGGCATAGTTCCATCGCCTTGGCCTTGCCCACCGCGCGGGTCAGGCGCTGCGATCCGCCCATGCCCGGCGCGACCGCGAGTTTGATCTCGGGCTGGCCGAACTTGGCGGTGTCTGCGGCGAGGATGAAGTCGCACATCATCGCCAACTCGCATCCGCCGCCGAGCGCAAAGCCGGAGACGGCGGCGATGATCGGCTTGCGCGTGCGGGTGAACTGATCCCAGCCGGCGAAGAAATCATGGCCGTACATGTCGGCAAAGCCTTGGCTCTGCATCTCCTTGATGTCGGCGCCCGCCGCGAACGCCTTTTCGCTGCCGGTGAGGACGGCGCAGCCCTGTGACGGGTCGGCGTCGAATGCGGCCATGGCGTCAAGCAGTTCGGACAGGACTTCGCTGTTGAGCGCGTTGAGCGCCTGCGGGCGGTTGAGCGTCACCAGCGTGACGGCGCCACGCTGTTCGACGAGGATGGTGTTGTAGTCGGTCATTTTTCTACCTTTCTCCCCTCCCGCTAGCGGGAGGGGTCGGGGGAGGGCCTGTAACTCAATCGATGTAGGGGAGGACAGGCCCTCCCCAGCCCCTCCCGCAAGCGGGAGGGGAGTTAAGCCGGGCTCCACGCCTCAGCCTCGGGCAGCGGGGCGAAGATCTGGTCGATCAGGTGGTCGCTGACCCCGTCCGGCGTAACGGGGTCCCAGCGCGGGTGGTTGTCCTTGTCGATGATCAGCGCGCGGACGCCTTCGATGAAGTCGTGGCGCTGCACCACGCGGGTGGCGACCGCGAACTCCTGTCGCATCTCGTCCTCGAAGGTCGGCATGGACGCGCCGTCGAGCAGCAGCTTGAGGCTGACCTTCATCGACTGCGGCGATTTGCCCGCGATGGTGGCGCGTTGCTGCATCGCCCAGTCGCCCGGATCGGCCTCCAACGCGGCAATGATGTCTTCCAGCCGGTCGCTGGCGAACAGGCGGTCGATGGCCGCGCGGTGGGTCAGGATGGCGGCGTCGGGCGTGGGCGTTGCGAGATCGGCCAGCACCGTTTCGATCACCTGCGGATCGGCGAGGATGCGCGCCTTGGCGTCGTCGAGCCGCTCGGCCGCGAGATAGTGGGTGGCGAGGCCCAGCGCGATGCACTCCGCGCCGTCGAGCCGGTGGCCGGTGACCGCGAGATACTGGCCGACGCGACCCGGCAGACGCGAGAGGTACCAGCCGCCGCCGACATCGGGGAACAGGCCGATGCCGGTTTCGGGCATCGCGAACTTGGTGTTTTCGGTGGCGACGCGGAACCGCGCGGGCTGGCTCAGGCCGACGCCGCCGCCCATCGTGATCCCGTCCATGAACGCGACGATCGGCTTCACGAAGGTGAACAGCGCGTGGTTCATCTGATACTCGACGCGGAAGAAGTCTCGCGCCGCCGCACCATCGTCCGCGCCGCTGGTGGCGAGCATGCGGATGTCCCCGCCCGCGCAGAAGCCGCGACCTTCGACATGGTCGATCATTACCGCTTCGATTGCGGTATCCTCGCGCCACGCTGCCAGCGCATCGAGGATCGCGGCGCACATGCCGGTGTTGAGCGCATGGATCGCCTTGGGCCGGTTGAGCCGGATGCGGCCGACCTTGCCCTCGACGGAAATCAGGACATCTTCGGTCACTGGCGGGTCAACTCCCGCCCGACGATCATGCGCATCACCTGATTGGTCCCTTCCAGGATCGAATGGACGCGCAGGTCGCGCCAGAAGCGTTCGATCGGATAGTCCATCAGATAGCCATAGCCGCCATGCAGCTGCAGCGCGCGGTCGACCACAGCCGACCCGGTGTCGGTGGCAAAGCGCTTTGCCATCGCCGCGAACTTGGTCTTGTCGGGGGCGTTGGCGGTGACCTTGGCGGCGGCGAGGTAGAGCAACGCGCGCGCCGCCTCAAGCTCGGTCGCCATGTCGGCGAGCATGAACTGGGTGTTCTGGAACTCGGCCACGGCGGTGCCGAACTGCTTGCGGTCTTTTGTATAGACAATTGCTTCGTCCAGGCAGCGCTGCGCCCCGCCGAGCGAGCAGGCGCCGATGTTGAGGCGGCCGCCGTCCAAGCCCATCATCGCGATGCGGAAGCCCTCGCCCTCCGCGCCGATCATGTTTTCGACCGGCACGCGGACATTGTCGAACATCACCTGCCGCGTCGGCTGCGCATGCCAGCCAAGCTTGCGCTCATTCGCGCCGAAGCTGACGCCCGGCATGTCCTTTTCGATGGCGAGGCAGGAAATGCCCTTCGGGCCATCGACGCCGGTGCGGACCATCGTGACATAGAGCTCATTCTCGCCCGCGCCGGAGATGAACTGCTTCGACCCGTTGACGATGAAATGATCGCCGTCGCGCTTTGCGGTGGTCTTGAGCGCTGCGGCGTCGGAGCCGGAGGACGGTTCGGTCAGGCAATAGCTTGCCAGCCAGTCGGCGGTGACGAGCTGCGGGAGATATTTGTCCTTCACCGTCTGCGACCCGAAGCGGTCGATCATCCACGCGGCCATGTTATGGATCGAGATGAACGCGCTGGTCGCGGGGCAGCCATAGGCCATCGCCTCCATGATCAGCGCCGCTTCGAGCCGACCCAGGCCGATCCCGCCGCTCTCCTCGCTGACGTAGATCGCGCCGAAGCCGAGTTCGGCGGCGGCCTTCACCGTTTTGCGCGGGAAGATGTGTTTCTCGTCCCATTCCGCCGCATGCGGGGTGATCGCGTCAGCGGTAAAGCGCTGCGCCATCTCCTGAATCGCGCGCTGGTCTTCGGTCAGGTCGAATTGCTGGTCGGTCATATCGGGTCCGTTTTCTCAAACAAATTCAGGGCGCAGGGGTTTCGCCAAGCACCCGCCGCGCAAACAGCGGGTTGGCGATGCGCAGATCGTTGCGGTCGTACCAGCGCGACGCGGGCAGGCCCTTTTCCCAGGCCAGCGCCTCGATCAGCGTGCCTTGGGCATGGGGCGTGTCGGGGGCGGCGTCGCGGAGCGGGTCGGCATAGGCCTGGTCGGCGGTGACGATGGTCCAGCCCCTGGCCTTCAGCGCCTTGACCAGATCGCCGATGAACAGGGCGGCGATGTCGGTTTCGTGGAGCAGCATCACATGCGCGGGTGAGCGGCCCAGCGTTTTGACCGCGAGCGCGTCGTAGAACTCCGCCGCCTCGACATGGCTTTCGACATAGAGGTCGCGCAGCGCCTTCATGTCGATCTTCTTGCCCGCCTGCTTTGCCGCGATGGTCAGGCTTTCGATGTTCCAGTCTGACGATTCGGCGGTGACATAGCCGTTGATCAGCCCGCGCGCTTTCAGCCCCGCGCGGATCGCGTCGCGCTTGACCTTGTCCTTGCCGCCCTCGTCGAGGAACGGGAAGCGGAACCAGGGGCGGTAACCGGGACGCGCTTTCAGCCACGCTTCCGCACGGTCGAGGTCGGCGAGATAGACGGTGGCGTCGGTATTGCCGAGCTTTGGGTGCGACCAGCTATGGTTGGCGAGGACATGGCCCGCCTTCACATACCGGTCCAGATTGGCGACGCCGTCGCCATGACCGGGCTGGCCGATATTGCCCGGGTTCACGAAGAACACCGCCTGTTTGACGCCAGCCCGCTTGAGCGCGGCCGTCAGCTTCTTCGCGCGCGCGTCGGGATCGAGGAACGCCCCCGCCCCGCGCGGCGCATCATCGAAACTGAGCGCGATCCGCTTCTGCGCGGCGGCGGGGAGCGCGAGCAGCAGGCAGGCGAGCAGGGCGCCGACGATCCTCACTGGACGGTTGCTCCCTGCATCACCCGCTCTTCGAACAGCCGGTCGGCGGTCGGGCCGTCGGTGCGGTCGTACCAGCGCGATCCTTCCAGCCCGTTTTCCCAGGCGAGCATCTGGATGCGGGTACCGTTGGCGAAATCGACCTGTGGCGTGCGGCGGGCGATCGGGTCTTCGAACGCCTCGTCCGCGGTGACGATGGTCCAGCCCGCCTTGCGCAGCCCGGCGACCATGTCGGGCAGGAACAGCGCGGCGAGATCGGTTTCGTGGAGCAGCAGTATCTGTGCCGGGTGGCGGCCGGTGGCGCGGAGCGCGAGAGCATCGGCAAACTCGGCCGCGCCGACATGGGTTTCGACATAGAGGTCGCGCAGCCGCGCCAGGTCGATCGTGCGTCCTGCCCGCTTCGCCTCGATCGTCAGCCGCTCCATATTCCAGTCATAGCCGTCAGCGGTGACATAGCCGTTGGTGAGGCCACGTGCGGTGAGGCCATCGCGCACCGCCTGCGCCTTTGCCGCGTCGCTCCCGCCCTCGTCCAGAAACGGGAAGCGGAACCAGGGGCGATAGGTCGGGCGGCCGCGCAGCCAGTCCTGCGACTTGTCGATATCGGCGAGGTAAAACGCCGCGCTGACCCGCGACAGGCCGGGGTGGCTGCACGTATGGTCGGCGATGACGTGGCCGGCGGTTTCATAGGCGCGAACCAAGGCACCGTCGCGGTCGCTCTGGATCCGGCACGGATTGATGAAGAACGCCGCCTGCCGCACCCCCGCCGCCTGGAGCGCGGCGATCAGCTTCGGCCCGCGTTCCTCGAGCGTCAGAAACGCGCCGGCCCCGCGCGGGGTGTCGTCAAATGTGATGGCGATGCGCTTGTCCACGTGCTCAGGCTCGCTCGCGGTCAGCGCCAGCGGCGCGGCCCAGGCGATGCAGGTCAGCGCCGCGACCGCCACCACGATTCGAAACAGCCAGACCATCGCGCATCCCCTGCACACCGCAGGAGATGGTTAGCACGGGTTTAAGCGATTCTCGAACGCGGCGGCGCATCCGCGTCATCCCATGGTGGGAATAACGAAAGCGTTCGCGGCGTCCCCCACCCCGCCATCGGGCCAGCGCTGGGTGATCGTCTTCACCTTGGTGAAGAACTTGACCCCCTCCATGCCGTGCTGGTTGGTGTCGCCGAACGCGCTGCGCTTCCACCCGCCGAAGGTGTGGTAGGCGACCGGCACCGGGATCGGCACGTTGATGCCGACCATGCCGACATTGACGCGCGCGGCGAATTCGCGCGCGGCGTGGCCGTTGCGGGTGAAGATCGCGACGCCATTGCCATATTGGTGATCGCTCGGCAGGCGGAGCGCCTCCTCGAAACTGTCGGCGCGCACCATCTGAAGGACCGGCCCGAAAATCTCTTCCTGATAGCTGCGCATCTGCGGCGTCACGCGGTCGAACAGGGTCGGGCCGACGAAGAAGCCCTGCTCATGCCCCTGCAGCGCGAAGCCGCGCCCGTCGACGACCAGTTCCGCGCCCTCATCGACGCCCATCTGGATATAGCTCTCGATCTTCGCCTTGTGCGCGGCGGTGACGACCGGGCCGTAATGCGCCTCGGCATCGGTCGACACGCCGACGCGCAGGCCACGGATCGCCGGCAGCAGCTTTTCGCGCAGCGCGATCGCGGTTTTTTCGCCCACCGGCACCACCACCGGGAGCGCCATGCAGCGCTCACCCGCCGAGCCGAACGCGGCGCCGGCGAGGTCGTTGACGACCTGATCGAGGTCGGCGTCGGGCATGACGATGCCGTGGTTCTTCGCGCCGCCCATCGCCTGGACGCGCTTCCCCGCCTCGACCCCGCGGCGATAGACATAATGCGCGATGTCGGACGAGCCGACGAAGCTCACCGCCTTGATCTCCGGATGGTCGAGGATCGCGTCGACCATTTCCTTGTCGCCCTGAACGACCTGGAGAATGCCGTCGGGCAGACCGGCTTCCTGCATCAGTTCGGCGAGGCGCACCGGGACGCTGGGGTCGCGCTCGCTGGGCTTGAGGATGAAAGCATTGCCGCAGGCGATGGCGACGCCGAACATCCACATCGGGATCATCGCCGGGAAGTTGAACGGGGTGATGCCCGCGACCACGCCAAGCGGCTGGCGCATCGAATAGACGTCGATACCGGGGCCGGCGCCCTGGGTATATTCACCCTTCAGCACATGCGGGATGCCGCAGGCGAATTCGATCACTTCAAGGCCGCGCTGAATATCGCCCTTAGAATCCGCGATCACCTTGCCATGCTCGGAGCTGAGCAGCTGCGCCAGCTCGTCCATGTTCTTCTCGACCAGCGCCTTGAACCCGAACATCACGCGCGCGCGGCGTTGCGGGTTGGTCGCGGCCCAGCCGATTTGCGCCGCCAGCGCCTTCTGCATCGCGGTTTCCAGGTCTGCTGGGCTGCCCAGCGTCACCTGCGCCTGTACCGCGCCGCTATTCGGGTCGAACACGTCCGACCGCCGCGTGCCGGTGCCGACGGTCGCCGCGCCGCCGATGAAATGGGTGATCTCGCGCATGGGGCCTCTCCTATTTGTGGAGCGTGATGCACCTGCCGGGCGATGGGCGGCAACCCATCGACATGCAGGGCATAGCTGCATATTTGCAGGTAATGGACTGGAGCGACCTTCCGATCTTCCTCGCCATCGCCCGCACCGGCCAGCTGGCCAAGGCGGCGCAGAGCCTGTCGATCGATGCGACCACGGCCGGCCGTCGCCTCCGTCGCCTGGAACAGGCGGTCGGCGAACGCTTGTTCGAGCAGGGACCGGACGGTCAGGCGCTGACCCCGGCGGGCGAGCGGCTGTTGACCCATGCGCGCGCGATGGAACGCGCCGCCGCCGCGATCGGCGCGCGCGAGGCAGGGGGTCCGGTACGCGGCACGGTGCGGGTCAGCGTGTCGGAAGGGTTCGGCAGCTGGTTCGTCGGCCGCCATCTCGCCACCCTCGCCGATGCGCATCCCGGCCTGTCGATCGATCTGGTCGCGAGCAGCGGGTTCCTCAATCCGACGCGGCGCGAGACCGATGTCGCGGTGCTGCTCGCCCGACCTCGGCGGGGGCCGCTGTTGACCCGCAAGCTCGCCGATTACGGCCTCCGCCTCTACGCGTCGCGCAGCTACGTCGCCGCGCAGGGCACGCCGACCGCCGCCGAACAGCTCCGCACACACCGGCTGATCGGCTATGTCCCCGACATCCTGTATGCGCCGGAACTGCGCTATCTCGACGAAATTCCGGGGGCTCCGGCACCGCAATTGCGCTCGTCGAGCATCAATGCCCAGCATCGCATGACGGCAGCCGGTGGGGGAATCGCGGTGCTGCCCTGCTTCATCGGCGATAGCGATCCGGAGCTTCTCCGGGTCCTGCCCGACATTGCGATCCGGCGCAGCTTCTGGCTGGTGACGCATGAGGAGACGCGTCACTTCGCCCCGGTCGCGGCCTTTACCGACTGGCTCGGCGCATTGGTCGCGGCGCATCGCGCGGAGCTTGCCGGCTAGTCGAAAAGACGCAGAAAACCGCCATTTGTCACGAAACCGTCACGCCCGGCTAACATGGCATTTACCAACGCGCCGCTATCACAGGGCCATGTTCGCGCCAGCCGATACCGCCCCCGCCCCTGTGTCGACGATGCGCGACTGGCTGTCGACGATCGAACGCAACCCGCCGTTCCTGCGCGAGCACGATACGCTGTTCACCGCGACCGAGATGTTCCAGGCCAATATGGAATTGCGCCTGCTGCCCGTCGTCGACGCCAATCATCGGGCGATCGGCGCGCTGTTCGAAAAGGATGTGCGGCGGCTGCTGCTCAATCCGTTCGGCCACGCGCTGATGCGTAACCCGGCCTATGGCAGCGCGATCGCGGCGCATATCCGCCCCTGTCCCGAAGCCGAGGTCGATCAGGATATCGGCGCGGTGCTCGACGCCTATCGCGCCGCCAGCGGGCAGGAAGGAATGATCTTCACCCATCGCGGGCGGCTGTTCGCGGTGGTTGCCAACCGCCGCATCGTCAGCCTGGCAGTCGAGCGCGAGCTGACGCATGCGCGCTGTCAGTTGCGGCGATCGGCGCGGATCGAGGCGGCGTCGAGCCGCTTTGAAGGCCAAATCGGCTCGCTCGCACGGACGCTGGCCACGCTGTCGCACCAGATCGGCGACAATGCCAATGCCACCGCGTCCCGCGCCACCGATACCGGGGATCGCGCCGCCGCGGTCGCCTCCGCTGCGGCACAGACCAGCCTGAGCATGAACGAAATCGCCAATCGCGGACGGATGCTGGCGGACGCCTTTGCCGCGATCAACGCCGACACCACCCGCGCCAAGGCCGCCGCCGAAAACGCGGTCGGACTGGTCGGCGAAGGCGGCGCGCGGATGCGGCAGCTGATCCGGTCGGCCGAGTCGATCGACGCGGTCATCGCGTTGATCGGCGACATTGCGGCGCAGGTGAATCTGCTCGCGCTCAACGCCACGATCGAGGCCGCCCGCGCCGGTGAAGCCGGGCGTGGCTTCACCGTGGTCGCGAACGAAGTGAAGGCGCTGGCCAGCCAAGCCGGCCATGCCGCTGGCCGGATCACCGCGCATGTCGCCGAGCTGTGCACCGGCATCGCCCAAGTGGCCGACGGGCATGGCGAGGTCGAGCGCGCCATCGCGGCGATGGCGCGGCTGTGCGACACGGTCGAGGATGCGGTGGCAACCCAGCGCGATACGACCCGACTGATCGCGATGACGGTGGACGAAACGGTCAACGCCGGTGCGATGATCGCCGACGATGTCGATGCGATCGGAAGCACGGCGGGATCGGCCACGCACAGCGCACAGGAGATGAGCGGCCTCGCCCAACGGCTGCAGGCCGAGGCGGGTGCACTGGATGTCGCCGTGCAGGGGTTTCTGGCGGATCTGCGCGCGGCCTGACCTCCCCTCCCGGAACCGGAGAGGTTGGGGGAGGGG
>NZ_LSJM01000472.1 GCF_001557215.1 Sphingomonas sp. CCH9-E2
AGCCCCGACCGCCGCAGCGCCTCGGCATCCTCCTCGGAAATCGCCCCGCGATCCCCGGTGACCAGCGCCGCCGCAATCCCGCCCGCGCTCCCCTCGACCCGCGATTGCACATGCGCCGTCAGCCGCGCGCGCAGCCCGCTATCGGGCCGCCCCGGCGCCAGCACCTCGACCGGCGCAAAGCCGCGCCCGGTCGCCCCCAGCCCCTCGAACCACGCCACCCGCTCGAAATCATACGCCCCCGGCACC
>NZ_LSJM01000046.1 GCF_001557215.1 Sphingomonas sp. CCH9-E2
GCTTAGCGTATATCTGGGTCCGTTCTATGTACTGACCCCAAATCTGTGCCATTGGTGCTGACGGCGGACAAGCGGACATGGACTCACGCCCGAGCAATATCGGGAACGCTACAATCTGAAGCCGGACTACCCGATGGTGGCAGAGGCGTATTCAGAAGCCCGGCGCGCTATGGCAAAGAAAATCGGTTTGGGGCGCAAGCCTGGTCCGCACGCAGCACCGGCCCACCCGAGCC
>NZ_LSJM01000047.1 GCF_001557215.1 Sphingomonas sp. CCH9-E2
ACCCAACGACAGTGTATTCTATGGGTGGCCGGGTGGGGGAGCGGGCCGGTGCCGCGCTCAGCGTAGCTGAGCTAAAAGCAAGACTCCCTTGCGAACCACTTCTTTACCCCCGTTCCGTAGAACCACGCTGTTTTGCAGGGGGAGCAGCTGCGCGTGATGACTGAAGACATGGGCGGCCACCGATTCGACCGCATCCGTCCGGCCTCCGAGGTCAGCGATGTCGCGAGTCCTGCAGCGGCCCATGGCATCGGCGTCGTGTCGGCGATCGGCGGTGCGTCGAGCGAGGTCGTGTTCGACCGCGCCGCGCTCGAACCGCTGGCCACCAGCGCCGATCCCGCGGTCGCGGGTGCCGGCACGGTCGGCAGCCAGATCAAGCTGCGGTCGGGCAGCAGCTGGCTGATCGCCAATATCCGCGCGCTCCGCCTCGACGAACGCAGCGGCGCGGTGATCGCGCAGGTCGATTTCCTGGGCGAGGGCGACGAGGAAAGGCTGACCGGCAAGCTTTACAGCTTCCGGCGCGGCGTTACCCGCTATCCGGTTCCCGGCACCCCGGTATTCCCGGTCTCGACCGCAGACCTGAAGCAGATCTACGCCGCCGACGACCGCGCGCATATCGAAGTCGGCAATGTCTATCCCACCCGCGATATCCGCGCCGCGCTCTATATCGATTCGATGCTGGGCAAGCATTTCGCGCTGCTCGGATCGACCGGTACCGGCAAGTCGACCGCCGCCGCGCTGATCCTGCACCGTATCTGCGAGCGCGCGCCGCAGGGCCATGTCGTGATGATCGATCCGCACGGCGAATATTCGGCCGCGTTCAAGACCAACGGCGCATTGTTCGACGTGTCGAACCTCGCCATGCCGTACTGGCTGATGAACTTCGAGGAACATTGCGAGGTGTTCCTGACCAGCGACGGGTCGGACCGTCAGGTTGATGCCGACATCCTCGCCCGCTGCATCCTGATGGCCAAGCAGAAGAACCGGCTCGCCACCGAGTTCGGCAAGCTGACGGTCGATGCGCCGATCCCCTATCTACTGTCCGACCTAACCCAGATCCTGCAGCTCGAAATGGGCAAGATGGACAAGGCGACCGACACCGCCCCCTATCTGCGCCTCAAGGGCAAGATCGACGAGATCAAGGCCGACCCGCGCTATGCCTTCATGTTCAGCGGCATGCTGGTGTCGGACACGATGGCGAGTTTCATCGCCCGCATCTTCCGCCTGCCCGGCGACGGCAAGCCGATCTCGATCATCGACGTGTCGGGCGTGCCGAGCGAGATCACCAGCGTCGTCGTCGCGGTGCTCAGCCGCATGGTGTTCGACTATGCAATCTGGTCGCGCGGCGAAGCGCAGCGCCCGATCCTGCTGGTCTGCGAAGAAGCGCACCGCTATGTCCCCAACGAACGCAACGCCGACGGATCGTCGGTCGGCCGCATTCTCAGCCGCATCGCCAAGGAAGGCCGCAAATATGGCGTGTCGCTCGGCCTAATCACCCAGCGCCCGTCCGACCTGGCCGAAGGTGTGCTGTCGCAATGCGGCACGATCATCGCGATGCGCCTCAACAATGATCGCGACCAGGCGTTCGTACGCGCGGCCATGCCCGAAGGCGCGCGCGGCTTCCTCGACGCTATCCCTGCGCTGCGTAACCGCGAATGCATCATGGTCGGCGAAGGCGTCGCCACCCCGGTGCGCGTCGCGTTCGACGCACTCGAGGAGGTCAAGCGCCCAGCCTCGGGCGACCCGCTCTTCTCCGAACTGTGGCGACACATGGGCCGCGAGGAACAGATCCTCGACCGCACGATCCGTCGCTGGCGCGCGCAGGGGCGTTGAGGTTCTTGCGTTCCTGCGCAGGAGCACGGGACCCTATTGGCGCGGGATCTTCAACGCATAGCGCTCCGGCTCCAGCGCCTCACCGCGCGTAAACGCCGCCGCGCGCACCGCGCCCCGGAACGGGCTCACCGCATTCATCCGCATTCCCACCGACGCCACGCCCGGCGCCTGCGGCACAAAGGCGAGCTCAGCGCGGGCCTGCTCGACGCCGTTGACGAAGGCGCGATAGACCCGCCCGTCATAGCTTTGCGCGACATGGTGCCAGCGCCCGACCGGCCAGCGCTTGCCCGGGTCGATCAGCGGTGCGCGATAGCCGGGGCCGAGCAGAAAGGTGTCGAGCCACCATTCGCTGCCCTCGGTGCGGATTTCGAACAGCATCCGCTGCCCGACCTTCGCGGTCGCAGCCGATTCGTCGCCGCTCTCCAGATGAAACCAGCGCTGCTCGAACGCGCCGCCATCGGGGCGGAACAGCGCCTCGAAGGTGAAGAGGGGCGTGCCCGCAAGCGCGTGGCGCGGGATCAGCAGCTGGTCGCGCACCCCGTCGAACAGCACCGCCCTGCCCAACGGGCTGTCGATCAGCCGCGGCGCACCGATGATGCGCGGGGTCAGCCCGCCAATGCGCTTGAGCGAGTCGAACGTCCAGAGTTCCGCGCGACGCTTGGCAAATGCAGGCGCGACCGACGCAGCCGCCGCCCCGGCAATCAGCGCGCGGCGGCCGATCACTCGGCGGCGTCGGTCTGGGCGGGCTTGGTGCGGGTGCCGCCGACCGGCACTGCCAGCAGCTGCGCCAGCTTCGACTTGAACGCGCGCAGATCATTGCCGCCCAGTTGCTGGACGACCGAGAAGCTCACCGAACGCGGGTTGATCGCGACGCCGTTGCGATAGAGTTCGTAGTGGAGGTGCGGCCCGGTCGAGATGCCGGTCGACCCGACATAGCCGATCACCTGACCCCGGCTCACCCGCTGCCCGCCGCGCACCGCGATCCGGCTCATATGGCCATAGCCGGTGCCCATCCCGCCGCTGTGGTTGAGCCGGACGAAATTGCCATAACCGCCATTGCGCCCGGCGAATGCGACCACCCCGTCATTGGCGGCACGGATTGGCGCGCCATAGCCCGCCGCGATATCCAGCCCCTTGTGCATCCGGCTGAAGCCCAGCACCGGATGACGCCGTAGGCCGAAGCCCGAGCTGATCCGGCCCGACGCCGGCATCGCCATCGTGCCCTTGCGCTCGCCCTTGCCGGCACCGTCATACCAGCTGACCTTGCCATCCTCTTCCCAGCGCAGCAGCTGCACCTTGCCCGACCCGACGCCGGCAAGCCCGGCATAGAGGAGGTTGCCCAGCTGCACTTCGCCGGTCGCCGCGCGCGCCTGTTCGACGATGATGTCGAACTCCGCGTCCGCCCCGACCCGGCCGATCGGCACGCGCGTCGCGATCGAGCGGATATAGGCCTCGACCGCGCGCGACGGCGCACCGGCGGCGCGTGCCGAGCGGTACAGGCTCTCCCCCACCCGGCCGCGAATGCGCAGCGGGGTGTGGTCGACCGCAATCGGAATCTCGTTGAGCGCAAGTCCCGAGGAGGTGCGCACCAGCTCGAGGCTGAGGTCGAAGCGCGCGCGGAAGGCGAGCTTTTCGAGCGGACGCGGCGCGGACTTGTCCACGCGGCGGCCCAGTGTCAGATCGAGCTGCGTCCCCGATTTTAGGTCGCCGAGCGCCATCGCGTCGCCGATCAGGTTGGCGGCCGTCGCCGCTTCGCTCGCACCGACGCCCGCACGTGCCAGCGCCGCCTGCAGCCCGCTGCCCGACCCCAGGGTCACGCTATGCTGGATGATCGGCCGTTCGGGCGTGTCGGTCAGCGGCGTGACCAGTCGGCTCGCGGCGAGCTTGGTGCCGGTCGCCCCGCCCTTGTCGAGCGGCGCGATCGACTGGGCGCGCATCAGATCGGCGCTGGCGGCATGGGCCGAGGGGACGCTGCCGAAAATCGGGCGTTCGAAGCCCGGCGAGAGCAGATAAACGACGGCGCACAGCCCGGTGCAGGTCGCGGCACCACGAAACCATTCGGCGCTGCCGATGCGCGAGCCGAGATCGGGGATCAGCTCGAAATCGGGATAGCGTTCGCGGAAGCGTTCAATCATGCCGGGCTTGCGCACATCGACGCCGCGCCCGAACGACAGCGCGGCAGCACCACCCGATTGGTCCGACCCATGATCGCTGCGCAGAAACAAGGCGCGCTGCCCCCACTCACAATCGTTTGAACGAAGTGCCGTTCCCCCGGCGTCGACCCGAACGGTTGTGGATAGAAGATGCTAATGTCAAATTAAGCAGGTGCGGCCCGCCCTCTTCTTGCGGCGAGTCGTGCCGGTGCGGGGATGGGGCGTGTTGTTAACCGAAAACGCTAGGGAAAGCCGCGCGTCATGGGTTGCGCTGCCCTCGACTCGGGGCAATCTTGGCAAATGATGGCGCGTTCCCCGAACAGCCCGGTCACTGCGGTGCTCGGCCCGACCAATACCGGCAAGACGCATCTCGCGATCGAGCGGATGGCGGCGCACTCCAGCGGCATCATCGGCTTCCCGCTGCGGCTGCTCGCGCGCGAAGTCTATGACCGAATGGTCGCGCTCAAGGGGCCGAAGGAAGTGGCGTTGGTCACCGGCGAGGAGCGCATCGTCCCGCCCGGCGCACGCTGGTTCCTGTGCACCGCCGAATCGATGCCGTTAGATCGGGAAGTCAGTTTCGTCGCGCTCGACGAAGGCCAGCTCGGCGCCGATCCCGAACGCGGCCATGTCTTCACCGACCGCATCCTGCGCGCGCGGGGCCGCGACGAGACGATGATCCTGGGGTCGGACAGCCTGCGCCCGGTGCTGCGCAAGCTGGTGCCGGATGCAGAGATCATCACCCGCCCGCGCTTCTCGACGCTAAGCTATGCAGGGGCGAAGAAGCTCTCGCGCCTGCCCAAACGCTCCGCCATCGTCGCGTTCAGCGCCGAGGAAGTCTATGCCGTCGCCGAAACGCTGCGGCGGTTGCGCGGCGGGGCGGCGGTGGTGATGGGCGCTCTGTCCCCCCGCACCCGCAACGCGCAGGTCGCGATGTTCCAGGCGGGCGAGGTCGATTATCTCGTCGCCACCGATGCGATCGGCATGGGCCTCAACCTCGATGTGCGCCACGTCGCCTTTGCCAGCCTCAACAAGTTCGACGGCCGCCGCCAGCGTCGCCTGACCGTCGCCGAGATGGCACAGATCGCCGGGCGCGCCGGGCGGCACCAGCGCGACGGCACCTTCGGCGCCTTGGTCGAGGAAGGGCCGGGCGCGTTCACGCCAGAGGAAATCGCGGCGATCGAGGGGCATCGCGTTCCCCCGCTCGACCATCTCTACTGGCGCGAGGGCGAGCCCGACCTGTCCGGCATCGACGCGCTGATCGCCAGCCTGGAGGCCAAGCCCGACCTCCCGATGCTGCGCGCGGCGCCCGAGGCGACTGACCTGATGGTGCTCAAACGCCTCGCCGACGAGGAGTGGGTGCGCGCGCGTGTCCGCTCGCCGCGTGCCGTCGCGCGGCTCTGGGCGGCATGCGGCCTGCCTGATTTCCGCAAGCTCGGCCTCGATCCACATGCGCGCTTCGTGTCACGCGTGTTCCGCCATCTGAGCGAGGGGCGCGGCCATATCCCGCATATCTGGTTCGCCGACGAGATCGCCCGGCTCGACCGAGTCGATGGCGATGTCGAAAGCATCGCCGGGCGCATCGCCGCCGCGCGCAGCTGGGCCTATATCGCGCACCGCGCCGACTGGCTGGAGGATCCCGCGCACTGGGCCGACCGCACCCGCGCGCTGGAGGAAAAACTGTCCGACGCGCTCCACGCCAGCCTGACCCAGCGCTTCGTCGACAAGCGCACCACCGTGCTGCTGCGCCAGATCGGTGCCGACGCATCGCACCTTCCCGTCGTGATCGGGCCGGAGGGGGAGGTGACGGTCGAGGATCATCCGCTCGGCCAGCTGCGCGGCTTCTATTTCGAAGTATCGCCCGATGCGCGCGCGGGGGACAAGCGCATGCTGCTCGCAGCCGCCGAAAAGGGCCTCGCCCCGGAGCTACGCCGCCGCGCCGCCGACCTGGCGGAGGCAGCCGACGACGCGCTGTCGCGGATCGGGGCGGAGGTGCATTGGCGTGGCGCGCGCGTCGCGCATCTCGACGCCAGCGCCAACCCGCTGCGTCCCGCGCTGCGCCTGTGCCGCACGCTCGACAGCCTCGACCCGCCCGGGCGCAATGCCGTCCGCGCGCGCATCGCCGCGTGGCTGGACGCGCGCATCGCCGCCGAACTGCCCGATCTCGCCGCGCTCGACGCGCTCAGCCGCGATGCCAGCGCGGGCAGCCGCGTGCGCGCGCTCGCAGGGCAGCTGGTTCAGGCGGGCGGCCTGATACCGCGCCGCGCCGCCGGTGCTCTGGTCGAAGCGCTGGACGCCGACGATCGCAAACGGCTGCGCAAGGCGGGGCTGGTGATCGGCACGCTCGACCTGTTCATGCCCGGCCTGCTCAAGCCGCGCGCCGCCGCCGCGCGCCGCGCGCTGCTGAACCTTGGCGACGGTCCGGCGGAGGGGGCCAGCGTGCTGCCGCGCGCCGCACCCGGCGCGTCGCTCGACCATGGCTATCGCCCGCTCGGGCAACAGGCGGTGCGGATCGACCTAGCCGAGCGGATCGCCCGCGCCGCGCATGAGTCCAGAAAGGGTCGCGCGCCCTTCGCACCCGACCCCGCGCTCGCCACCTCGATGGGCCTGACCCCCGACACGCTGGCGCGGCTGATGGCGCAGCTTGGCTTTCAGGCGCTGCGCGGGCGCGAGGGTCAGGCGCAGCGCTGGGTGTGGAAGGGGCTGACCCCGCTTGCCAAGCCCAAGCCCGCCCCGCGCGACAATGCCTTTGCGGCGCTGGCGGACCTGATCGATGGCTGACGCGATGCGGCTCGACCGCTTCCTGTGGTGGTCGCGCATCTCCGCCTCGCGCAATTTCGCCCGCGCGCTCGCAGAGTCCGGCCATTTGCGCATCGACGGGCGACGGGTCGAGCGCGGCCATCTTCCCGTGCGGCCCGGCAACATCCTCGCCTTCGTCACCCATGGCGGGCGGGTGCGCGTGGTGCGGGTCGAAGCCCTGCCGCACCGCCGCGGTCCGCCGGCCGAGGCACAGGGCTGCTACACCGAACTCACCCCCGGGTCGCCGGTCGCACAAGATTGAGAACGTCTCGCAGAAAGCGCGTCTTGATTGACCTTGCCGAGCGGCTTGCATAGCAAAAGGCGATAGAACACCGCCCGATCGGGGCGTTTGAGGGGCCGAACCTGCCATGACTTATGTCGTCACCGACGCCTGCATCCGCTGCAAATATATGGACTGCGTCGAGGTGTGCCCGGTCGACTGCTTCTATGAGGGCGAGAATATGCTCGTCATCAACCCCAGCGAGTGCATCGATTGCGGCGTGTGCGAGCCGGAATGCCCCGCCGAAGCGATCCTGCCCGATACCGAAAGCGGGCTGGAGCAGTGGCTGGAGCTCAACAACACCTTCTCCGCACAATGGCCCAACGTCACGCGCAAGGCCGATCAGACCCCGGCCGACGCCGACGAACACAAGGG
Organism: Sphingomonas sp. CCH9-E2; assembly: GCF_001557215.1. GTDB lineage: Bacteria > Pseudomonadota > Alphaproteobacteria > Sphingomonadales > Sphingomonadaceae > Sphingomonas. Next base: position 7,435 of record NZ_LSJM01000047.1, read on the forward strand.
CGAAGAGGGCAAATATGAGAAGTATTTCTCGCCCGAACCCGGCGCGGGGGACTGAGGGTTTGGTCGGGCCGACCTGAGGGTCGGCCGCGCCACCGGTGAGCGAAGCTCAACGCGAAACAAGCACAGCCGAGCACCGTGTAATCCCGATGGATTCCAGGGTGGTAATTTTATTGCATCTGTGTTAAACAGCGCGCCGAACGTGAGGAATCGCGTTTCGGTACTGGAGACCGTTGTTGATTTGCCCCGAACCGGCTTCACCCGCCCGGTAACCGCACCGGGCCCGTGGCGCAATCCCTTCAGGGGCTTGAGTTCAAAAGAAAGGCTTCCCGCACATGGCTGCCAAGGCGCTGTCCTTCGATGTCGGCGATTATGTCGTTTACCCCAAGCACGGCGTTGGCCGTGTGATCGAACTCCAGAAGCAGGAAATCGCGGGCATGCAGCTTGAGCTGTACGTGCTCCGCTTCGAAAAAGAGAAAATGACGCTGCGCGTCCCGACCAACAAGGCGGAGAGCGTCGGCATGCGCAAGCTGTCGAGCGACAAGACGCTGCGCGAGGCGCTCGACACGCTCAAGGGCAAGCCCAAGGTCAAGCGCACCATGTGGTCGCGCCGCGCCCAGGAATATGAAGCGAAGATCAATTCGGGCGACCTGGTATCGATCGCCGAAGTGGTCCGCGACCTGTTCCGCGCCGACGACCAGCCCGAGCAGAGCTATTCCGAGCGCCAGATCTTCGAAGCCGCCGCTTCGCGCCTCGCACGCGAACTCGCTGCGATGGAGCAGATCGACGAAAAGGCAGCGCTCGAAAAGCTGCTCGACATCCTGCGCGCCTCGGCCGCAATCTACAACAAGGATAAGGCGACCGCCTGATCGCGCGACGCCGATCTGTTGACGACAAGGGCGGTCCCGCGGGGCCGCCCTTTTCATTTGCACGTGTTGCGCTCTGCGTGTATTATCACAGCAATACACATGGGAGAGACCCGATGACCCGCTTCCGCATCGCACTTGTCGCCACCGCCGCTCTGTCGCTGTCGGCGTGCAATTTCGCCAACGGGATGAGCGGCGACGTCGTCCAGCCGAGCGGCCAGGGCGCGACGCGCAGCTTCCAGGTCGCCGATTTCACCGGCGTGTCGCTGCGCGGCTCGGACGATGTCGAGGTGCGCACCGGAGCGTTCGCGGTCACCGCGGAGGGCGACAGCGCACTGCTCGACCGGCTCGAAATCCGCAAGGACGGCAATACGCTGCGCATCGGGCGCAAGGACGGCGACTGGAACTGGGGCGGTGACAAGGGCGCGAAGATCATCGTCACCCTCCCCGCGCTCGCCAGCGCCGACATCGCCGGGTCGGGCGACATGACGATCGATCAGGCAAAGGGCGATTTCGACGGCGCGATCGCCGGGTCGGGCAACATGACCATCGCGGCGCTGGCCGGTGGCAAGGCCGATCTGGCGATTGCCGGATCGGGCGACCTCACCATCTCCGGCGGAACCAGCACCGCGCTCGACATTTCGATCGCCGGGTCGGGCAACGTCACTGCGAGCGGTCTCAAGGCGGCCAAGGCGGATATCTCGATCGCCGGTTCCGGCAATGTCCGCGCGCAGGTGAGCGGCCCGGCCGATATCTCGCTGATCGGATCGGGCGATGTCGAGCTGACCGGTGGGGCGAAATGCTCGGTCAGCAAGATGGGATCGGGCGACGCGCGCTGCAGCTAAAGCCTTCTTGCGTGGAGCGGGTTATCGGTGCGATGCCTGCTCCATGCGCAGCCTTCTGATCCTCGCCCCGTTGCTCGCTGTCGGCGCGGCACCCGTTCCGCAGGCGGGGGAAAGCAACACCGTCATGCTCACCGGCTTTGAACGGCTGCGCGTCGACGGCCCCTTCCTCGTCAAGGTGATCGACGGCCAGCCGCCCAAGGCCGTGATCACCGGCGACCGCCGCGCGCTCGACCGGGTCAGCGTCCGCAACATGGGCGGCCAGCTGGTGATCGGCCCGCGCAACCAGACGTTCGAGGGCTGGAGCGAGGCGAGCGGCGCGGTGACCATCACGGTCGGCGCGCGCGGGCTGCGCGGAATCAACATCAATGGCGGCGGGTCGGTCGATGTCGACCGGATGGGCGGCCAGCGCGTCGATCTGGGCGTCAATGGCGCGGGATCGCTCAACATCGCGCAGCTCGACGCGGACCAGCTCGCGGTCACGCTGACCGGCACCGGCGCGGTGCGGATCAAGGGTGGCATGACCCGCAGCGCACGTTTCGGCAGCTACGGCGCGGGATCGATCGACGCGACGGGGATGGGCGTCAACGACCTGATCATTCAGTCGCAGAGCGCCGGGGACAGCCGCTTCACCGCCCGCTACACCGCGCAAATCGCGACGCTCGGCACCGGCGCCGTCCGCGTCACCGGCAACGCCGCGTGCCAGATCAGCGGCCCCGGCCCGGCGAGCTGCGCGGGGAAGACCGAGCGGCGGAAGTAACACCCCCCCCTCCCGGAACGGGAGGGGTTGGGGGAGGGGCGCGCGTCTGCGCGCTCCAAAGACTCATCACGGCCCGATAAAACAGCGACGGTCGAGGCATCGAGCCTCGCCCGCCGCTACACCCTCCCCTAGCCCCTCCCTTTCAGGGAGGGGAAGATTGTTGGAGTCGCCAGCGCGCTACGCCGCAATCGGAAAGCGCAGCAGCCGGTCCTCCAGCGCCACCAGCGCCTGCGCCCCGCGGCCGACAGCACGGACGATCTCCGGATGGTCGACGTCGAGCCCGCCGGTCAGCGCGCCAAAGGCAGGCAGGATCAGCTTGGTCCCGCTCGCCACGAAACAGCGCCGCGCCACCGCCCGCCCGCGCGCGCGGATGCGCAGCTTGGGGTGGAAATGCCCCGACAGCTCGGGCCGTGTCTCGCCCGGCTCGGCCTCGTGCCGCAGCAACAGGCCATCGACCTCGGCCTCGATCAGCACGCGCCCGCCGCAATGGTCGATCGCCGCCTGCTCGGCCAGCGCCGCATCGTGATTGCCGGTGATCCAGGTCCACTCCAGCGCCCCGGTCAACGCCCGCAACCGCGCCCGCGCCGCGTCCGGCAACCGCTCGCACCCGGCCGAATCATGGAAGCTGTCGCCCAGGCACCACAGCTCCCGCGCGTCGGTGCGCGCGACCAAAGCCGCCAGCGCGTCGAGCGTTGCCAGGCTGTCATAGGGCGGCAGCAGCTGCCCCCAGCGCGCGAACCAGCTCGCTTTCTCGAAATGCAGATCGGCGACGATCAGCGCGCGCCGCGCCGGCCAGTACAGCGCCGCCTCGGGCAGCGCGCACAACTCATGACCGGCGAACGAAAAGGGAACCATGCCCCGCTATTGCCGCGCCGACGCGCGCCGTCAACCGATCCGCGATCCCGTAGCGGGCTTGGGGCTGCGATCCATCAAGAGCCGCACGCGGCGCGCCGGGAAGTCGATCTCGACCCGGCGAAACGCGCGCAATGCGTCCATCCCCAGCATCAACGCGGGGCGATCCTGAAGGCCGAAATGCGCAAAGGGCGGTATGTCGGCAAATGCCACCGGCAGCCCGCTCATCACCACGCCGCCCATCCGCACGCGGCCGGCGACATGGTAATTCAGCGACATCTTCTGACCGGTCACGCTGGTCAGCTCGATCGGACCTTTCAGCGGGATGCGCCGCAGCCGCCGCTGCAGCGCCAGATTGCCCATGCTGATCTGCGATCCGGTATCGAGCACCACCGTCACGCGGTGCCCCTCAAACTCCGCTTCGGTCAGAATCAGCTGGCCCAGCCGGTTGCGCGCGACGATCACGATCTCGTCGGAATCGCGCTCCTGCGCCGCGCCATAGTGCAATTTGCGCGACGGCCGCACCGCCATTTCGCGCTTGGCAAAGTCGATCGACACCATGTGATCGCGCAATTGCTCGATCCCCAGCAGCCCCTGCCCGCCGAGATGCACCTCCTCCAGCGCCGGCGCGTTGAACGCGCGCCGGTCGCGCACCGGCCCGACGCTGAGCGAGGGGACGACCACGGTGTCGACCCGCGCGGTCCCGGTCATCGTCGTCAATCGCACCTGCGGTCCGGCGACAAGGCCGAGCTGCCCCGCCAGTTGGCGCGACACGACCGAGCGTTCGGCACCGGTATCGATGATGAAGGGTCGCGGGGGCGCACCGCCGATCGATACCGGAACGGTCATCCGAGTCGCAATCGATCCCAGCGCGACCGTCTTGCTTTCAGCCGCAGCTGGGGGCGGCGAAGACGACTCTTCGGGCGCAGGTTGCGCGCCTAACGCTGCAAGGAGCGGCAGGAAGAAAAGCGACCGCATGAGCCAATTCTACACTGCCCGATGCTGCGCAGCAATTGCCGTTGGTCGAAAGGGTTTTGCGGTTGAGCGATGCTCAACCGGTCGCGGCACCGGCCCGCTGCGCCGAAAGGCGCAGCAAACTCAATCCACCCGCATCGCCTCGACCGCCAGCGCCTCGGCCTCGATCAGCATCGCATCCTCCGCCGCACCCTGCGCTACCGTCTCACGCCCGATCATGATCAGCACCGGCACCGCCATCGGGCTGACGCGATCCAAGTCGACATGCACCATCTGCTCCGCCGCGGTATCGAGCAGATGCGCGAGCCGCCCGACATCGGTCATCCGCGCCCGCGCATCGGCCCAGGCGGCCTTGAGCAGCAGGTGATCGGGCTCGTACTTGCGCAGCACGTCATAGATCAGGTCGGTCGAAAAGGTGACCTGCCGCCCGGTCTTCTTCTTGCCCGGCTGCTGCCGCTCGACCAGCCCGCCGATGATCGCGACCTCGCGGAACGCGCGCTTGAGCAGTGCCGACCCCTGCACCCAATCGACGAATTCATGCTCTAGGATATCGGGCGAGAACAGCGCCGCCGGATCGGTGATCTTCTCGAGCCCGTACACCGCCAGCGCATAATCATTCGCGACGAAGCCGATCGGTTTCAGCCCCAGCGCCTCCATCCGCCGCGTCACCAGCATGCCGAGCGACTGGTGCGCATTCCACCCCTCGAAACTGTACACCACCATGTGATGCCGCCCCTCATGCGGGAAGGTCTCGATCAGCAGTCGCCCGGGCGCGGGTAGCTGCGAGCGATATTGCTGCACCTCCAGCCATTCGCGCACATCGTCGGGAAAGCGCGCCCACTCCGCCGGATCGGCCAGGAACCGCCGCACCCGCTCCGCCAGTGTCGAACTGATCGACAGCCGCAGACCGGTATAGGACACGATCCGCGCCGGTTTCGCGGTCGCGCGCACGATCACATCGGTCAGCTCGACCCGCTCGACCTCGACCGCCATCCCCGCGAAGAAGAAGCTGTCGCCGGGCGACAGCTGCGACCCAAAATTCTCCTCGACCTTGCCCAGCCGTCGCCCATTCTTGAACCGCACGTCCAGCATCGGCGATTCGACGATGATCCCGGCGTTCAAGCGATGCTGCGCAACAAAAGCCGGCTTAGTCACCCGCCACAGCCCGTCCGGCGTGCGCGTCAGCCGCTTGAACTTGTCGTATGCCCGCAGCGCATAGCCGCCATCGGCGATGAAGTTCAGCACCCGGTCGAACGTCTCGGCATCCAGCGCCGAATAGGGCAGCGCGCCCTGCACCTCGCGCAACAGATCATCGGCATCGAACGGCGCGGCGCACGCCACGCCCATCACATGCTGCGCCAGCACGTCGAGCGCGCCGGGACGGAAGATATCCGGATCCAGCTCGCCCGCCTCGACCGCGTCGAGCGCCGCACGCGCCTCCAGATATTCGAAGCGATTGCCCGGCACGAGCACCGCCTCGCTCGGTTCGTCCAGCCGGTGATTGGCGCGCCCGATCCGCTGCAACAGCCGCGAACTGCCCTTGGGCGCGCCCATCTGGATCACGCAATCGACATCGCCCCAATCGACGCCGAGATCGAGGCTGGCGGTCGCGACCAGCGCGCGCAGCTTGCCGTCGGCCATCGCCTGCTCGGCCTTGCGCCGCGCCTCCAGGCTCAGACTGCCGTGATGCACCCCGATCGGCAGCTGCAGGTCGTTCGCCTTCCACAAATTCTGGAACACCAGCTCGCACAGCCCGCGCGTGTTGCAGAAGACGATGGTGGTGTTGTGCGTCTCGATCTCCGCCATCACCTGCGGGATCGCATAGACGCCGCTATGCCCCGACCATGGCACGCGCCCCTCGGGCAACAGGATCGCGATATCGGGGTCCGCCCCCTTCTCGCCTACCACCAGCTCGACGCTGTCGATGTCGCCATGCGGGGCAAGCCAGGCGCGATAGCCGTCCGGGTCCGCCACCGTCGCCGACAGCGCCACGCGCCGCACGTCCGGCGCAATCGTCTGGAGCCGCGCCAGCGCCAGCGCCAGCAAATCGCCGCGCTTGCCGGTGGCGAAGGCATGCACCTCGTCCACCACGACCGTCTTCAGCCCGGCGAACATGCGGAAACTGTCCTCATAGGACAGTAGCAGGCTTAGCGATTCGGGCGTGGTCAGCAGGATCTGTGGTGGCCGCGCGCGCTGGCGCACCTTCTTATCGTGCGAAGTGTCACCGGTCCGCGTCTCGACCCGGATATTCAGCCCCATCTCGTCGATCGGGGTCAACAGATTGCGCTGCACATCCACCGCCAGCGCCTTCAACGGCGAGATATAGAGCGTGTGCAGCCCCTCGGTCGGCGCTTCGATCAGTTCGGTCAGCGTCGGCAAGAACCCCGCCAACGTCTTCCCCGCCCCGGTGGCAGCGACCAGCAGCGCGTGCTTCCCCGCCCGACCGGCGTCCAGCATCTCCAGCTGATGCCGCCGCGGAGTCCACCCGCGCGCCGCGAACCAGTTCATCAATGGCGCCGGAAGATCGCTCACGCGTCGCGTCTTAGCGCAGGCTTACGGCTCGCGTCGCGTATCCTCTTCATTCTGCGCGTCATACATCTTGCGGGTCGCTTCTTCGGTGCGCTGCTTCTCGCGCGCGCTGGTGCGGTTGTTCAGCACCACCCATAGCAGCACAACGAACAGCACGATCGGACCGATCACCACCATCACGCCCTGCAGGCTCGAAAGATCGAGGTTCATTTCAGACTCTCCCATTCCGCAATGGGCAGCCAACGAAGCGGGGGCGCGATTGATCCGGCTGGAACCGAGCGGCCCACTCGCGCATATCGCTCCCATGGCGTTGGGCGACTGGATCACTCCGCATCCCGAAGGCATCCATGTCCCCGGCCCGGACATCTGGATCGACCCCTCGCAGCCCAAGGCGCGTGCCTTCGTCACCCACGGCCATGCCGACCACGCACGTGGCGGGCATGGCGAGGTGTGGGCGACTCCCGAAACGCTGGCGATCATGGAGGCGCGCTACGGCCCGCAAACCGGCCGCCCGGTCGCCTATGGCGAAACCGTGAAGGCCGGGGACGTCGAGATCGGCTTCGTTCCCGCCGGCCATGTCCTGGGCTCGGCGCAGATCGTGCTCGATCATCGCGGCGAGCGCATCGTCGTCTCGGGCGACTATAAGCGCCGCCCCGATCCCACCTGCGAACCCTTTCGCCCGGTCAAATGCGACGTGTTCGTGACCGAGGCGACGTTTGGCCTCCCCGTCTTCCGCCACCCCGAAACCACCGACGAGATCGACAAGCTGCTCGCCGCGCTGCGCGCCGAGCCCGAACGCTGCGTCCTCGTCGGCGCCTATGCGCTGGGCAAGGCACAGCGGGTGATCGCCGAGCTGCGCGGCATGGGGTTCGACGACCCGATCTACATCCACGGCGCGCTGCAGCGGCTGTGCGACCTATACATCGACCATGGGGTCGCGCTCGGCGAACTGCGCCCCGCGACCGGCGTCGCGAAAAAGGAGCTGCAGGGCCGCATCATCCTCGCTCCGCCCGGCGCGCTCAACGACCGCTGGTCACGCCGCCTGCCCGACCCGGTCACCGCGATGGCCAGCGGCTGGATGACCGTCCGCCAGCGCGCGCGCCAACGCAATGTCGAACTCCCGCTGATCCTGTCCGACCATGCCGACTGGGACGAGCTGACCACGACCCTGCGCGAGATCGCCCCACGCGAAGTCTGGGTCACCCACGGCCGCGAGGACGCCCTGGTCCACTGGTGCCGCAACCATCAGATCAAGGCGCGGGCGCTGGAGCTGGCGGGCTATGAGGACGAGGACGACTAAGAATCCCTCTCCCATTGGGAGAGGGAGGGAGCCGACGCAGTCGGCGGAAGGGTGAGGGTGATTGCCCCACCCCCCATTCACCCTCACCCTTCCCACGCTCTCCGCGCGCGGGCCCCTTCCCTCTCCCAATGGGAGAGGGAGATGGCTACACCAACCCCCATGACCCACCCCCGCAACATCGTCATCCTCACCGGCGCAGGCATCTCCGCCGAATCCGGCGTCGCCACCTTTCGCGGTCCCGGCGGGCTGTGGGAAGGCCACCGCGTCGAGGACGTGTGCACGCCACAGGCGCTCGCGCACGATCCCGAACTGGTCCACCGCTTCTACGACGAGCGCCGCGCCAATCTGGCGAAGGTCGAACCCAACGCCGCGCACCACGCGCTCGCCCGTCTCGACGCGGAGTGGCCCGGCGAGCTGCTGCTGGTCACCCAGAATGTCGACGACCTGCACGACCGTGCCGGGTCGAAGCGTATGCTCCACATGCATGGCGAGCTGAAGTCCGCGCTCTGCGCGCTATGCGGCGTCCAGAGCGCGTGGCCCGACCCGCTCCCGCCCGGCTCGCTTTGCCCGTCCTGCGACGCGCCCGCGCTGCGCCCCGACATCGTGTTCTTCGGCGAGATGCCGTACCACATGGACGTGATCGACACCGCGCTGGCCCGCGCCGACCTGTTCGTGTCGATCGGCACATCGGGCGCGGTCTACCCCGCCGCCGGCTTCGTCCGCACCGCACGCTACCACGGCGCCGACACGCTCGAACTCAATCTCGAGCGGTCGGAGGGCAGCGCCTGGTTCGCGGAATCCCGCCTCGGTCCGGCAGGGACCCTAGTGCCGGAATGGGTGAAGGCGTTGCTGGGCTGACCCATTCAATCCTCCCCCGCCAGGGGGAGGTGGCGCCGAAGGCGACGGAGGGGGAGGACGG
>NZ_LSJM01000048.1 GCF_001557215.1 Sphingomonas sp. CCH9-E2
CGAGGCAATCTCTCCCCTCCCGCTTGCGGGAGGGGCCGGGGGAGGGCGTGTCAACCAAGCTCCTCAAAAGTTTCTCGCGGAAGGCGACATGCCCTCCCCCAGCCCCTCCCGCGAGCGGGAGGGGAGTAAAGGCGGCATGAAAAACGCCGGCATCCCCGACAACCGCATCGTGTTCAGCGAAAAATTCGCCTGCCCGGTCAGCGGCTTCACCATCCCCGACATCGAACCGCGCCTGTTCAGCTTCAACGCCCCGCAGGGCGCATGCCCGGCGTGCGACGGCTTGGGCGAAAAGCTGATCTTCGACGAAGACCTCGTCGTCCCCAACCACGAGCTGAGCATCAAGAAGGGGGCGGTCGTCCCCTGGGCTAAGTCCAACCCGCCATCGCCCTATTACATGCAGGTCCTCGGCAGCCTCGCGCGCGAATTCGGCTTCTCCCTCGACACCCCGTGGAAGGACCTGCCCGGCGAGGTTCAGCTCATCATCCTCCACGGCACCGGCGGCAAGCCGGTGACGCTGACCTTCATCGACGGCCGCAAAAGCTATGACGTGAAGAAGCCGTTCGAGGGCGTCATCGGCAACCTCAACCGCCGCATGCTTCAGACCGAAAGCGCCTGGATGCGCGAGGAGCTGAGCAAGTACCAGGCCGCGCACCCGTGCGAAACCTGCAACGGCGCCCGCCTCAAGCCCGAGGCGCTGGCGGTCAAGGTCGCCCACCGCGACATCTCCTCCGTCACCCGCCTCAGCGTCGTCGACGCGCTGCCCTTCTTCCGCGACCTCCCCGCCGCGCTCACCCCGCAGCAGCAGGAGATCGCCCGCGCGATCCTCAAGGAAATCGACGAACGCCTCGGCTTCCTCAACAATGTCGGCCTCGACTACCTCAACCTCGATCGCACCAGCGGCACGCTGTCGGGTGGGGAGAGCCAGCGCATCCGCCTCGCCTCGCAAATCGGCTCCGGCCTGTCCGGCGTCCTCTACGTCCTCGACGAACCCAGCATCGGCCTGCATCAGCGCGACAACGACATGCTGCTCGCCACGCTGCGCCGCCTGCGCGACCTCGGCAACACCGTGCTGGTGGTGGAACATGACGAGGATGCGATCCGCACTGCCGATTACGTCATCGACATGGGGCCGGGCGCCGGCGTGCATGGCGGACAGGTGGTGGCACAGGGCACGTTCGATGAAATCCTGTCCAGCACCGGCAGCGTCACCGCCGATTACCTCAACGGCACCCGCCGGATCGAGGTTCCGGCCAAGCGCCGCAAGGGCAATGGCAAGAAGCTGACCGTCCACAACGCCACCGCCAACAACCTCACCGGCGTCACCGCATCGATCCCGCTCGGCACCTTCACCTGCATCACCGGCGTGTCCGGCTCGGGCAAGTCGAGCTTCACCATCGACACGCTCTACGCCGCCGCCGCCCGCCACCTCAACGGCGCGCGCGTGCTCGCGGGCAAGCATGACAAGATCACCGGCCTCGACCATCTCGACAAGGTGATCGACATCGATCAGTCGCCGATCGGCCGCACCCCGCGCTCCAACCCCGCGACCTATACCGGCGCCTTCACCAACATCCGCGACTGGTTCGCCGGGCTGCCCGAGGCTCAGGCGCGCGGCTACAAGCCCGGCCGGTTCAGCTTCAACGTCAAGGGCGGGCGGTGCGAAGCGTGCCAGGGCGACGGCGTGCTCAAGATTGAAATGCACTTCCTCCCCGACGTCTACGTCACCTGCGACGTGTGCCACGGCCAGCGCTACAACCGCGAAACGCTGGAGGTGAAGTTCAAGGGGAAGAGCATCGCCGACGTGCTCGACATGACGGTCGAGGACGCGGTGGAGTTCTTCAAGGCCGTCCCCCCGATCCGCGACAAGATGGCGATGCTCGCCGAAGTCGGCCTCGGTTACGTCAAGGTCGGCCAACAGGCCACGACCCTGTCGGGCGGCGAAGCCCAGCGCGTCAAGCTCGCCAAGGAACTGAGCCGCCGCGCCACCGGCCAGACGCTCTACATCCTCGACGAACCCACCACCGGCCTGCATTTCGAAGACGTCCGCAAGCTGCTGGAGGTGCTCCACGCGCTGGTCGAACAGGGCAACACCGTGGTGGTGATCGAACACAATCTCGACGTCATCAAGACGGCGGATTGGATCCTCGACCTGGGGCCGGAAGGCGGCGTCAAGGGCGGCGAGATCGTCGCCGAAGGTACGCCGGAAAAGGTGGTGAAGGAACCGCGCAGCTACACGGGCAAGTATCTTGCGCCGTTGCTGGAGCGGGGTGGGGTCAAGGAGCGGGCTGAGGTGGCGGCGGAGTAGGGGGCGTATGAAGAAGATCAAGCGCAAGCGAAAGGGGCGCATCCTAGACGACCACCAACGTGTAGGTTCCCGAATTAGAAGCTCATTTTTGCTTCAAGCGAATTTCCAAGAAACAAGCTACGTCGATCAGATACTTCCTGAAATCGTGCACATTGCGATGATTTTGCAGGAGTTTGGATATTACGACGGCATTAGACTGTGCGAGAAGCTTTTCACTGCATTAGGCCGCCATCGCGATGAAAGTTCGCTGCCGTTTGTCTCCAACCTAGCAGTCGGCGCCGAGCAAGCTGCTGAGGTTCTGGCGGACCTTGAGGGGCAGGGTGCGCTGACGGCACTTCAGAAGGCGAATACGCCGCTTTGTCTACTGCCGAGCTGGCCGTTGAGATTTCTTGGCGCGATCGACATGGAGAGGGATGAGGCTCTCGCTACCCTCACTTCGTGCGTTGATAGCATCCTGGACAAGTCTCATTCCCCGCCATGCGCAGCGATGGCTACTGTCATGTATTGGCAGGGTGTTTGCGGCAAACTCCACTACTCGGCCAATGTGGCCCCCCCCGACCTGAATGTAATGATCAGCGATCCAAGCAGCGCGGCTGCCGGAAAGGCGAGAGCACAGGTCCGTGCGTTTATGATGGCCTTTGGTGCGATGGATGGGGAGCATGGAACTCCTAAGAAGGATTGGGGCTCCACCTTCTGGCGGGAATGCTTTCGCCTTTCAGGCTGTTCATACGAAGAGGACGACAGCGGTGATTGATCCCAACGCATATCGCGAGTTCTATGGTAACTATGAGAGGCACATCCTGGCGAACGTGAGCGATCGGACCGCTCATGAAAGTGCGCCTGATTGGTACGTGGGGGAGGTGTCGTCCGTTCTGAACGGCTTGATGGCTCGGCAGGCGACCTTAACCATCTCAATGGCCGCCAATCCTCCAATATGGAATGAGCACGTCGCTCCGCTAATATTGAGGACCATGATAGACGTTGTTATTTCGTTTCGCTGGATATTACGTGATCCGGTAAAGCGCAGCCGTGAATATATCGGGTATGGGCTTGGTCAAGCTAAGTTGGCGATTTCTCACTATGAGAAGCGGCTGGAAGTCGAGCCCGAAGACAGCATTTTGAACTCCTTGAAAACGTTCAAAGAGGCGTGGATTGAGTCCCAAAGGATGATGCCTTTCGTAGATGTCAATCTAGGAAGCTGGTCTGGCACCTCGGTTCGCAAGATGGCAATCGAAGCAGGCGATGAAGACCTATATAATTTTTCATTCACGCCATTCAGCTCGTGCGTTCACAGCCAATGGGACCACGTGCATGTCTTCAATACGATGATATGTAGTAATCCATTGCACAAGGGGCATAGAATACCCGCTATTGCGGATGTAGGTATATCTGATGATTACCTATATCGTACGGCGAAGTATTTTGATCTGACGTTGGAAAGTTTTGATTTGGCTGCTGGGAAGAAGGGCGATTTTTCGGGCGCACGTGATTTTTTCGCCAGTAACATTGGTTCAATCTACAGAGACGATGCTGAGATTGTAGCCACTGAGAATTAGGGTTTGCCAGTAGCACCGCACCAAAGCCTCGGCGTCGGTCACGCTCAGTAGTTTCGGGACACCATACCTGATTTCAGCGGAAGCTCCTGCTTTGCGCGGGCTCATCCGCTCCCCTTGTGCACCCCCGTTCCCGAAGCGGCACATTTTTGCTAACCTATACCGCTTGCTCTTTTTAAAAAGTGGAAGCGACCATGCACCATAAATGAAAGCGCCCCCGCAACCTGCGCGCCGGGTGCAAGCTCTGCAAGCCTTGGAAGGTCAACGGCTACGCCACCCACCGCCTCGGCGGGGAGCGGTTCAGCGATCACCGCCGCCGCCACGCCCCGCTGGCGTGACGCCGCGCGCAAAGCTAACCTCCCCCCATGCCCCGCCTAGACACCCAATTCGCCCATCTCGGCCAAAACGCCACCGCGACCGTCGAACCGCCCTTCGACGGGATGGCCTGGTACGCCGGCTACGGCCAACGCCACGCCGCCGACGGGATCGAGGGGCGGCTGGTCATGCAGTACAGCTTCACGGAAAGCTGGACCTCCTGGGAAGTCCACCCGCACGGTGCGGAGCTGGTTATCTGCACTGCGGGGGAAATGACGCTGGTGCAGGAACTGCCCGATGGCAACATCGCCCGCGAAACCCTCACCCCCGGCGACTATGCGATTAACCCGCCCGGCGTGTGGCACACCGCGGACGTGCCCCCCGGCACTACCGCCACCGCCATTTTCATCACCCCCGGCGCCGGCACCGACCACCGCCCGCGCTGATCGGCTCCGGCGACGCGGTCGGCATGCTCATGGGGTGCGCGGGTCGAGATCGTCGACATAATCCTTCACGCAGATCTTGATCATGTGGTGATCCGACAGGAACCGGTCATGCGCCAACAGGTCGGCGGAATGCAGCACATATTGGCGCGAGTAGCGGAATTCCTTGCGCCCCGCCGCGACGAACGCGCGGTCGAACGGCGCACCCTTGCGCTGCAGGCTGACATAGGTCGGCGTGTCGTTGTTGTTCAGATCGATCAGGCCGTTCGCCAGAAACGTCTCGATCGCCGGTTCAGCGTTGCTGACGATATTGGTGTCGCCGATCAGCACCAGGCTGGGGTCGAACGTCCCATCCGCCGCGCGCAGCGCCTTGCACAATTCCTCCGCCTCGCGCGCGCGGACCTTGCGGTTGACCGTCTCGCCGCCGACATTCGACTTCATGTGCAGCGGCACCAGGCTCAGCCGGCGCCGTTCGGTTTCAGTGACCCACGCCCCGGTCGCGTCCTTGCGGAACACCTCGATCTGCGACGTGAAGTCGAACAGGTGCGGCGCGCGCGCCCACAGCTTTCCCGCGTCGCTGTCATGCGCGACGTCCAGCTTGGCGACGCCCGCCAGCGTCAGCCGCTCGGCATCCCACATCACCGCGCACAGCTGTTTGGTCTGCCCGGCATCGCGATTGGGCACGATGCGGTACCGCCATGGTCGGTCGAGATGCTCCTCCAGCAGATAGCAGACCATATCCAGAAATTTGTTGCGCGGCCCATCCTGGTTGGCAGGATCGATGTGGATCCCGCCGGGGGTCAGCCGCACCTCTTCATCGGTCGGGGTCACATAGATTTCCTGCAGCGCGATGACGTCGATGCCGCTCATCTCGATATGTTCGGCCAGCGCGAACACGCTCTGCTGCGGCAACTGGTTGGATCGCGTTCCACCCAGATGTTCGATGTTCCAGCTTGCGATCTGAAGATAGCTCATGATGCTCCTCCCAGGCAGGATGACGGTCGATCATCGCATGCGTTCGTGACAGTTCCCCCGTCGGGGCCGCGCCGCGACGCGCCTCGCCAGCCGAGGCCCGCCGCGGCGCGTCTGGTTCAGGCGTCGACCGCCGCGTCCTCATCGGCGCAATTGCACGTGCCGACCGGCATGAACTCGTCCTCGAACGCCACTGCCACCGCATCGACGCGCGCCCGGCGCATCGCGCTCGCGGGCAGGTCGAGCGGCTCGAGATCCAGCGCCGCGAACTCGGCCGCGGTCAGCCACTTGATATCGGTGCCCCAGATGTCCCAGCACTGATCGATCGGGCCATAGCCGATGCACGCCTTTGCCTGCAGCCGGACCGAATTGCCGCCGCGCGGCTCGATGCAGATTTTGATATGGCCGACCGCAACGGTGAAGATCGTGTGGCAGGCGTTGGTCAGGCGGTATTCAAACCGCTTGCCCGCGGCGTCCACCTGCAGAATGACCGCGCCGTTCTGCTCGATCAGGCGGAGGCACGCCTTCACCCCGACGCAAATCTTCTTGTTGATCGGCCAGCCGATCCGGATGCACTTTTCGAACTTGAGACAGCTTTCCCAGATGGTGCCGGTCACGGCGACTTCGACTTCGCTCATCTCACATCTCCCATGCCGGGCGGATCGATCCCGCCACGACCGCAGGATCGCGCGGATGCAATGGCGCTGCGCGTGACGGCGGTCACGGTGCGGTGCGGGGCGGGGGAGGGAACCCCGCCCCGCAC
>NZ_LSJM01000049.1 GCF_001557215.1 Sphingomonas sp. CCH9-E2
CTGATACCCTCCGCCCGGTCGACATCGGGGGAGGGGAACTATGCGCCGACATCTCAAGGCCACCGCCGTCATCGGCGCCTTACTCACGCTCGGCAGCGCATCGGCGAGCCGCAGCCCGGCGCCGCTGTCCGACGCCATGCTCGCCGCGCTCGACCCGACCCGCGCGGGTCGGCTCGCCTGTCGCGGTCTCGACGCCAGCAAATCGGTGCTCGCCAGCCGCCTCGCACTCGCCCGAGCGTTCGCCGAAACCCATGCCGGCGCAACCCGCACGCCCGGCCTTTATTCGGGCATCGCCCCCTCCGATCTCCCGCTCGGCGATATCTCTTCCGCCGCCCGCGCATGGTTCGATCAGGGGCTGGCGCTGTCCTATGGCTTCAACCACGCCGCTGCGATCCGCGCCTTTCGGCGCGCGCAGCAGCTCGATCCGTCCTGCGCGATGTGCTGGTGGGGCGAGGCGATGGCCAACGGCCCCAACATCAACGCCGGCATGGATGACGCCCAGAACCGTGCCGCACTCAGGGCCATCGCCAAAGCGCGGCAGCTCGCCGCTACCGCCAACCCCGCGATCCGCCAGCTGATCGCCGCACAGGCCGCGCGCTACTCCAGTGCGCCCGGTGCCGACCGCGCCGCGCTCGACATGGCGTATGCAAAGGCGATGCTCGCTGCCGCCCGTGCCTATCCCAGGAGCGACGACCTCGCCGTCCTCGCCGCCGAGTCCGCGATGAACACCAGCCCCTGGAACTATTGGGAGGACGCGGCCGGTAAGCCGCGCCCGCTGATCGGCGACGCCGTCGCCCTGATCGAAACCGTGATGGCGCGCAGCCCGCGCCACCCCCAGGCGTCACACCTCTATATCCACCTGCTCGAACTGCCCCAGCCGAAGAAGGCGGAGGCCGCCGCCGATCGCCTGCGCACCTCTGGCCCCGCCGCGCTCGGCCACCTCGTCCACATGCCCGCGCATATCTATTACCGCCTCGGGCGCTACGCCGATTCGATCGCTGCCAATGCCGAAGCGGTCGCGGCGGATGAGGCCTATCTGCGCGAAGCCGGCGACGATGGCCTCGTCCGCTACGGCTATTATCCGCACAACGTCCATTTCCTGCTCGCCTCGGCCCAGATGACCGGCGACGCCGCCACCATCCTGCGCCAGACCGCCCGGCTGGCCGAGATCGTCGATATCGACAGCGGCCGCGAACTCTATTGGGTTCAGGCGATCTACGCCGCGCCCTATTTCGCGCTCGCACAATATGCGCCGCGCGCCGAGGCGCTCGCCCGCACCGCCAGTCTGCACCCGCTCGCCTATGTGGAGGCGATGCGCCGCTACGCCCGCGCCGTCGCCCACGCGCCCGATACCGACGCCACCGCATTCGACACCGAGATCGCGGCGATGCAGCGCCTCGCCACCAGCCCCGATGTGGTGAAGATGGAGGCGGGCGGCTTCCCCGCGCCGCTCATCGTCCGCCTCGCGATCGACGTCGCAAAGGGCCGCCGCGCGATGGCACAGTCCGATCCCGACGCCGCCATCGCCCATTTCGCCCGCGCGGCGGAGCTGCAAAAGGCGATCCCTTATAGCGAGCCGCCCTTCTGGTATTACCCTGTCACCCAGTCGCTCGGCGCGGCCTATTATCAGGCGGGCCGCTATTCCGAGGCAAAGGGTGCCTTCCTCGCCGCCCTGTTCGAAGCCCCGAACAACGGCCTCGCGCTCTACGGCCTCGCCCAGACCGAACGCAAACTCGGCAATGTCGTCGAAGCCGCCGCCGCCGAGCGCGCCTTCGCGACGGTGTGGCAGGGTAAACCCGGCTGGCTCGACATGATGCGGATCTGACGGGGGCTTGCGGGCCGTGGAAAGCGGCCTGGCGGCTAATGCAGGCACGGGAGATACAGGCGACGATCGCCCAGCAAACGAATGTAGAACCTGCGAGCCGCGCGAACGCCACGGCCCGGGGTGACGGACGACGGGGGAGGGGGTAAGCACATCGCCATGTCCGACCCCCGCGATTCCACGCTCGACCTGAACCCGAATTACGACGCCAACGGGCTGATCACAGCTGTCGCGACGCACGCCGCGACCGGCGAGCTGCTGATGCTCGCGCACATGAACGCCGATGCGCTGGCGAAGACGCTCGACACCGGCGAGGCGTGGTTCTGGTCGCGCAGCCGGCAGCGGCTGTGGAAAAAGGGCGAGAGCAGCGGTCACGTCCTGCGCGTGGTCGAGGCGCGGATCGACTGCGACCAGGACGCGCTTTGGCTAAAGGTCGACCCCGCCGGCCCCGCCTGCCACACCGGCGAACCGAGCTGCTTCTTCCGCCGCATCGAGAACGGCAAGCTGGTGCGCGGGTGAGGGGAGGGGCTCTCTTCAATCCTCCCCCAGCTTGCTGGGGGAGGGGGACCGCCGCCGAAGGCGGTGGTGGAG
>NZ_LSJM01000050.1 GCF_001557215.1 Sphingomonas sp. CCH9-E2
GCCGTCCTCCCCCTCCGTCGCCTTCGGCGCCACCTCCCCCTGGCGGGGGAGGATTCTCGAATGTCGATATGCTTAGACGCACCAGCCCATGCGGCGCCCGCGATAGGGGCGTGCCAGCCCCTCGGCGATCAGCGTGTCGCCAACGCCGCGGCCATTGACCTCGACCCGGCGCAGCTTGCGGCCATAGCGGTCGGTATCGCGGTCGATCGGGTGGAGCGTGACCGCGCCGCTGTTGAGCAGCGCGTGCAGCCGCTGCGTCGCGGCTGCGCCGAGCCGGGCTTCTTCGGGGCAGCGCGCGGGGTGGGTT
>NZ_LSJM01000051.1 GCF_001557215.1 Sphingomonas sp. CCH9-E2
ACCCATAGAATACACTGTCGTTGGGTGGCCGGGTGGGGGAGCGGGCCGGTGCCGCATTAACGACTCGGGCCCCACATGGCCTTGTCGGGGTTTGGGTTCAACCCATTGGCGGCATCGCGCCGAACTCAAGCGGCGCTACGGCGGCTCCGGGAGTCCCCGCGGTCACCCAGGCATAGATCGCATCGCCGATCGGCGAATAGACGATGGCTTCGGTCCCGGCCATGACGGCCAGGGTCGTTCCGATCCCCCACAACCATGCGCGATGCACGCGCCCGGTGCGGAGCAGGTCGCGGACCATTCCGGCGATCGGAAAGGCGAGCCCGCAGACCATCGCGATCTGATAGGACCAGGGGATCATCAGCGGCATCGGCAGCAATCGCCCGAAGCCCGGCCCCAGCAATACGGCCATTGCACACAGATGCAGGCGGCGGTGCCAGTCGGTGCGCTTGCGCATCGCAACCGCGGCGCTGGTGAGGCCGGCGAACAGCAGCACGACGAGCGGGTTGGCGATCAGGAAATGCTGTGGTTGAAAGAAGAAGGGCGCTTGAGCCGCTTGAATCCGCCAGATGATGACGGCGAACCCGGCGACGACCATCGCCGCGACCCAGCCCGCGGCGAGCCAGCCGAGCCGACGGTGGAGCGCCAGCGAACCGCGCGTGGCCAGAAAGGTCTGGGCGACATAGATCACCACCCAGCCGAAGAAGATGACGCCATGGACATGCACGAAGACGGGAGCGCCGAATGACGATCGTCCCATCGCCAGCTGAAGGCTGAAGCCGGCCACCAGAATCAGCGCCATCAACAGCGCGCTGATCTCAAAAAAACGCGCGTCGCGTGCGCGTGCGCCTGTATTCCCCCCGACGATCGTCGCCATCATGTCCCCCGCAGATCGTTGCGGGGGCGAGACGTATCACATCGTCCGGGCAAAGCGAATGTGGGAGTTGCGCTCAGCCGAGAGGCGCGGACGCCGAAGGTTACTTCTTCGTCGCTTCACGCTCCGCCCGCTCGCGCAGCACCTGTTCGATCGACTTGGACACGTCCCAGCGTTCGCGATCGCTGGCGTTGCGTTCGTCGGGGAACAGCGCCTCGACGGTTACGTCCATGCCGGTTGCGCGAAGCGGCATTGAGAAGCTGCGCTCGACCGCGCGGCGGGTGGCGTCGCGGGCAAGGCGCATCGGGGCCGGCTCGCGCGCCTGACGCACCAGCTCCTTTTGACCGGCGGCACGGTTGGCAGCGTCGAGCCGCTCTTCGCTGTCGGTCAGCGTCATCAGCACGCCGCCCTCACCATATTCGCGGATATTGTTGAGATCGACCTCTGGCCCGACGACTTCGAGCGGGGGCAGGGCGATGCTGAGCTTGCGCGTTGCCGGGTCCCAGATCACGTCGCGCTGGTTGAGCTTGCCGAGGTCGACCTCGTAACGGACCGAGCCCGGCATGATCATCGTCTTTTGCGCGGTGAAGCCCATCCGGGTCTGGGTCGTGGTGACCACCGCGACATAGCGCGCGGCAAAGGCGGACAGGCGATTCTGTTCGCGCAGCCCCTGCAGGCTGGCGCTCGCCACGGTCACCGGATCCGGGCCGCCGGTGAGCCGGTCGAAGGCGCTACGCCCCACGAAATAGAGCGTCGCGCCAACCGCGAGCGCCATCGCCAGCACCATGGCGAGCGCGATGACGCAGCCCTGCGCGAACCCGCCGCGCTGCCTTACGCCGCTCTGGTCCATAGCTCTCCTTCCGCGCGGACAATGCCGCGATTGCCAAGGTCGATCAGGTGCGCAAGGACCGATCGGCCCGCCGCCCCGGTCAGCCGCGGATCCAGTCCGACATACATGCGCGCGACCATATCGGGAATGGCGCCGATCTGCTGGTCGATCAGCCGCAAAATCTGGCCCTCGCGTTGCTTGCGATGGCCGATCATCCGGCGCGCCAGCCGCTGGGGCGTGGTCACCGCTGGCCCATGGGCCGGGTAATAGACGCGATCGTCGCGCGCGAGCAGCTTGTCGAGGCTGGCCATATAGGCGCCCATGTCGCCATCGGGCGGTGCGACCACGCTGGTCGACCAGCCCATGATGTGATCGCCGGTGAACAGCGCGCCGCTTTCGACCAGCGCGAAGCAGAGATGGTTGGAGGTGTGGCCGGGGGTGGCGACGACCGAGAGCGTCCAGCCGTCGCCCGATACGCGCTCGCCATCGGCTAGCACGTGGTCCGGAGCATAGTCGCGGTCGAACGCTGCGTCGGAGCGCGGCCCGTCATCGTCGAGCGCGAGCGGGGCACAGCCGATGATCGGCGCGCCGGTCGCGGCGGCAAGCGGGCGGCTGGCCGGGCTGTGGTCCCGATGCGTGTGGGTGCACAGGATCGCGCGCACCGGTCGGTCGGCGATGGCAGCGATCAGTGCGTCGAGATGCTCGGGCAGGTCGGGCCCGGGGTCGATCACCGCCAAGTCGGTGGTTCCGACGAGATAGGTCTGAGTGCCGGTATAGGTGAACGGCGACGGGTTGGCGGCGAGTATACGCGCCACCAGCGGTTCGACCTGTTCCACCACGCCGGTTGTTGCGTCATCCATAGGTCAGAAATGGCGGTTCGCGGCTAGCGGCACAACCCCAAGCACGCGCGCACGCGAACGGGCCGGCCGCGTGAAGGGGACGCGGCCGGCCCTGGTGGATACACCGCGCGGCGATGGGCGTGCCGCGCAATGCTCCGCTTCGCGGTCAGTCCTTGTCGGCGGCCTCGAGCTCGCGCATCGCGTCGTCGATGCTCTTGAGCGCGGCGGCCTTCTGCTCGGCGCTGAGTTCGGTCTGCGCCTCGATCGAGCTGCGCGCCATCTTCAGGCCCATCATGGCGTGACGCTTGCCCATATCGGCGCTGGCGATCGCCATCACCTGAGCGCGGCGGGCGATCGCCTCTGCTCCCTTGGCCTTGGCGGCGGCGGCGTCGGCGCGCATTTCGATGCGATCGGTGCAGATCACGACGAGGCGCTTGTCGCCATCGCGCTTCTCGATCTTGACGTCGTCGTCCTTCGAC
>NZ_LSJM01000052.1 GCF_001557215.1 Sphingomonas sp. CCH9-E2
CTTCTCCCCTCCGGCTTGCGGGAGGGGCCGGGGGAGGGCCTGTCCGCACGCGGTGTATCCGATTTGAAGGCACACGCCCTCCCCTAGCCCCTCCCGCAAGCGGGAGGGGGACTTAGAGCGGGATATTGTCATGCTTCTTCCACGGATTCTCGAGGCTCTTGTTCCTCAGCTTCCGTAGGCCCAGCGCGATCCGCCGCCGCGTCGAATGCGGCATGATCACCTCGTCCACGAACCCCTTGCTCGCCGCGACGAACGGGTTGGCAAAGCGCGCCTCATATTCCGCGGTCTTCTCGGCGATCTCCTGGGGCGTCTTGCCGCGGAAGATGATCTCGACCGCGCCCTTCGCGCCCATCACCGCGATCTCCGCCGTCGGCCAGGCATAGTTCAAATCGCCGCGCAGATGCTTCGACGCCATCACGTCATACGCCCCGCCATAGGCCTTGCGCGTAATCACCGTGATCTTCGGCACCGTCGCCTCGGCATAGGCGAACAGCAGCTTCGCGCCATGCTTGATGATGCCGCTATGCTCCTGCCCGACACCCGGCAGGAAGCCCGGCACGTCGACGAAGGTCACGATCGGGATCTCGAACGCGTCGCAGAAGCGCACGAACCGCGCCGCCTTCTTGCTCGAATTGATGTCGAGCACGCCCGCCAGCACCATCGGCTGGTTGGCGACGATCCCGACGGTCCGCCCCTCGATCCGGCCAAAGCCGATGATGATGTTGCCGGCATGCGTCGGCTGCACTTCGAAGAAGTCGCCCTCGTCGACCGTCTTCGCGATCAACTCATGCATGTCATAGGGCTGGTTCGCGCTCGGCGGGATCAGCGTGTCGAGGCTGTCCTCGACGCGATCCCACGGGTCGCTGCACGGCCGCTCCGGCACAGGTTCGCGATTGCTCGCGGGCAAGAAGTCCACGAAGTCGCGCGCCGCCAACAGCGCCTCGATATCATTCTCGAACGCCACATCGGCGACGCCCGACTTCGTGGTATGCGTCACAGCTCCGCCCAGTTCCTCCTGCGTGACGATCTCGTTGGTAACGGTCTTCACTACATCCGGGCCGGTGACGAACATGTACGATGAGTCCTTCACCATGAAGATGAAGTCGGTCATCGCGGGAGAATAAACCGCGCCACCAGCGCACGGCCCCATAATGAGAGAGATCTGCGGCACGACGCCGCTCGCCAGCACATTGCGCTGAAACACCTCGGCATAGCCGGCAAGCGACGCGACGCCCTCCTGAATCCGCGCGCCGCCACTGTCGTTCAGGCCGATCACGGGCGCGCCGACCTTCATCGCCATGTCCATGATCTTGCAGATTTTCTGCGCGTGCCGCTCAGACAGCGACCCGCCGAACACGGTAAAGTCCTGCGAAAACACGAAAACGAGGCGCCCGTTGATCGTGCCCGAACCGGTGACCACACCGTCACCCGGCACCACCTGCTCCGGCATCCCGAAATCGACGCAATTATGCTCGACATACATGTCGAGCTCTTCGAACGATCCTTCGTCGAGCAGGACTTCCAGCCGCTCGCGCGCGGTCAGCTTGCCCTTGGCGTGCTGCGCGTCGATCCGCTTCTGTCCGCCGCCCAGCCGGGCCGCAGCGCGGCGGCGTTCGAGTTCCTCGATCGTCGAAGACATGGCACACTCCCTTGGCCGGTCCCTGCACAGGACATCGGTCCGGTTGCAAATGCAATGTTGCGAAGTTGCATCTTAAGACTCCGCAGATATGCTTATGAGATGGAACAGCGCCGCCGTCTCTTCGCCGGTCACCGGGTCCGCGATCTGCGCAAGCGGCTGGGGCTGCCCCAGGCGGCGCTCGCCGCCCGGCTCGGCGTGTCGGTCAGCTATCTCTCACAGATCGAGAATGAGGAACGCCCGCTGACCCCGGCCGTGCTGGTCGCGCTCAGCCGCGAGTTTCCGGAACAATGGGGCGAGGTTGGCCCGGACGACGGCACCGCCGCACTGATCCGCGCGATCGAGGCGGCGCGCGATACCAGCATTGCCGCCGACACGCTCGACGAGGCCGCCGTGCGCCGCGGCGTCGAAAAGCACCCGGCCCTCACCCGCCGCATGGTCGCGCTCCACGACGCGTGGCGGCGCAGCCAAGCGCAGCTGCGCGTGCTCGACGACAAGGTCGAAAGCGGCGCCGGCCGCGACGGCGCGCTGCCGTGGGAGGCGGTGCGCGACTGGTACCAGGCCGAGGGCAACTACATCGACCCGCTGGATCGCGCCGCCGAAGCGCTGGCCGAAAGCTTCGACCATCCCCGCGCGATCGAGGATCGGTTGCGCGGCTGGCATGGCATCGCGATCGACGACGCGCGGGACGACGATCTGCGCCTTTCGCGCTTCGATCCCCAGTCCCGGCGGCTCAGCATCAGCGGCGTGCTCCCGCCCGAAAGCCGCGCCTTCCTGCTCGCCCAGCGCCTTGCCGCACTCGAATTCGCCAACGAGATGCGCGTCGTCGCCGATGCCAGCGGCCTGGCCTCCCCCGAGGCCCGCGAGCTGCTCGCGCTCGGCCTCGCCAATTACGCCGCCGGCGCGCTGCTGATGCCCTATACCCAATTCCGCGACGCGGCGCGCGCGGTGCGCCACGATATCGACCGCCTCCGCCAGCGCTTCGGCACCAGCTTCGAACAGACCTGCCATCGCCTATCGACGCTGCAGCGCCCCGGCGCGCAGGGCATCCCGTTCTTCTTCTGCCGCGTGGACATGGCCGGCAACATCACCAAGCGGCATTCGGCGACGCGGCTTGAGTTTGCCCGCTTCGGCGGCGCCTGCCCGCTCTGGGTGGTGCATGAGGCGGTGGCGATCCCCGACCGCATCCTCACGCAATTGGCCGAAACGCCCGACGGCGCGCGCTACGTCATCATGGCCAAGGGGCTGGTCAAGCCGTCCGCCAGCTATGACCGCCCCCCGCGCCGCTACGCCGTGGCGCTGGGTTGCGAAGAAATGCACGCCGACGATTTCGTCTATGCCGACGGTCTGCGCCCGGGTGGCGTCGCGACGCCGATCGGCACCAGCTGCCGCATCTGCCCGCGCAGCGACTGCGACCAGCGTGCCTTTCCCCCGGCGGCGAGCGAGATTCGCATCGACCCCGATATTCGCGCCGCCGTCCCCTACAGCTTCTAGTCGTCCTGCGCGGGGAGCGGCCCATAGGCCGGATCAGGTTCCCGCTTCTTGCAGCGCTTGCAGGTGCGAAACCCTTCACGCGTGCGGCTATGCGTCCAGCGATGGCCCCGAATCAGGCACGTGATGACCGGCAATTTCCCCATGAACTTCGGATAGCACGAAAATCGGCTTAATTACTATCGGGTTAGACATTTGTTTCTAAGGCGCAACATATGCTCGGATCGGGTAGCGACATGCCCCAGACGCAACAAAGCCCCGCCAAGTTCCTGACCTGGCGGGGCTTTGAATGGCGCACCCGGAACGATTCGAACGTCCGACCCTCAGATTCGTAGTCTGATGCTCTATCCAGCTGAGCTACGGGTGCGCAGTGGAGGGGCGCTGATAGAAGCGGTTTTCACGAAACGCAAGCCCGTTGCGCAGAGTTTCTTCGCGGCATACACCCGCCGCGATGCGATACCCAGCCCTCCTCGCGCTACCGATAGCGCTCAGCGCCTGCAGCACCACCGGGGACGGCTATCCCTCGCTGTTGCCGCGCCCGATCGAATCGCGCGATGCGGGAGAGGTGGTGCGCCCCGACCCGGTCGCGACGCCCGATGCCGCGCTCGATTCGCGTGTCGCTGCGCAACTGGCGGCGGCAGAGAAAATCGCGACGCGCTTCCGTTCGCAAGCGCAGGAGACCGAATCGCGCGTCGCAGTCGCGCGCGGCGTCCCGGCGGGCAGTGACAGCTGGCTCGCGGCACAAACCGCGCTCGCCGATCTCAACCGCACCCGCGGCGAGACGGTCGAGATCGTGACCGCGCTCGAAGAAACCGCCGCGGCACGGCTTCAGGCCGGAACCCCCGCCTATCCCGCGCTCGATGCAGCCATCGCCGCCCTTTCGCGCACCGCCGCCGAACAGGCCGCGAAGGTTCAGGCGCTGGAAGACGCGCTGGCGGGCTGATCCGTCAGGGTCTGTACTCAGGGCAGATCCTTGTTCAGGCTGCGCAGCACCGGCAGGATCGTCGCATAATCGTCGGTCCACGGCGTGAAGCCCGGTCGCCCTTCCAACTGACGCCACCCGTCCGCGCGCGCGGTCAGCTGCGCCAGTTTCTGCGGCGAGCGCGACAGCGCAATCCAGTCCGACGTCGCGGCCTCGTTCAGCTCCTCGATCAGCGGCGGGTGATAGGTCAGCTGCGCCGCCGACCATCCGCCCAGCTTCGCCGCGCGCTCGACCACCGGCTCCAGCGACAGGAAGCGGTTGGAGATATGGACCAGCAGCAACCCGTCCTTCGCCAGCACGCGGTCATAGGTCGCGAACGCTTCGAGCGTCATCAGGTGCATCGGCACCGCGTCGGATGAGAAGGCGTCGAGCACCAGCAGGTCGAGGCTGTGTTCGGGCTCTTCCACCAGACGCAGCCGCGCATCGCCCAGCACGATTCGCGCGTCCGGCCGGCATTGCTCCAGAAACCGGAACGGCCCGCGCGCCAGCTGAACTACCGCCGGATCGATCTCGTAGAAGCGCCACGACTGGCCCGGCTTGGCATAACAGGCCAGCGTGCCGGTCCCGAGCCCGACCACCCCGACCCGCGCATTGGGGCCATAGAGCGGCGGCAACGCCTGCATCGCCTGCCCTACACCCGATCCCGGCACATAATAGGTAGTCGGCAGCTTCAGCCGCTCCGGATTCCCCACCAACTGCACGCCATGCAGCGTCGTGCCGTGCGCCAGCCTTTTCTGGTCGGCGAGTTCGGTGATCGTATAGACCCCGAAATAGGACCGCGTGCGCAGATCGCCCTGCCAGCTCATCGCGATCGACCGGAACCCGCCGAACAGGAACAGCGCCCCGGCGAGCACGATCATGAACGGCACCCGCATGCCAACGGTGAACAGCCCCACCAGCGCCAGCGTCAGATACAGGATCCCGGCCTGCCGCTCGCCCAGCACATCCGACCCGCGGGACACGCCGAACCAGACGATCAGCGCGATGACCAGCGCGATGGCCAGGATACGCAC
>NZ_LSJM01000053.1 GCF_001557215.1 Sphingomonas sp. CCH9-E2
GCTGCGGCTCAGCTCGCGCGCCATGTTCGAGCCACTCGATCCGTCGCGTGAGCGCGCGCAGCCGCTGGCCCTGCACCATCGCGACAATGCCGAGCGCCAGCACGGCGAGGAACAGGATGCCGTCCATCGCGGACCTTGTGGCAGCTTGGTCGCAGTCGCGCCAGTGCGGGTTTGCGGTTGGCAAGACGAACTGCAGTTGCGCCGCGGTTGCGGGGGCGTAGATGTCGCCACATGGAACTGAGCTTCACGAAATGTCACGGGTCGGGGAACGACTTCTGTCTGATCGATTCCCGCGATCTCGATCTGGACGATGCGAGCTGGGGAAGGATCGCGCGGACCTTGTGCGATCGGGCCGGGCCGGTCGGCGCGGACGGGATCTTGTTGCTGACGCCCGGAGATGGCGCGTCGGATTTCGGCATGCGGGTCGTGAATGCCGATGGGTCCGAACCCGAGACCTGTCTGAATGGATTGCGGTGCGTGGCGCGCGCGGGTTTCGAGGCATTGGGCATCGACGCGGCGCGGGTGCGGTTGAAGACCAGCGGGGCTGAAGTCGCGCGCGAGGTGGAGCTGGCTCCCGGCGTTTACACGGTGCGCGAGACGGTGGGACCAGTGGCCACGGATCCGGCGGCGGTGGGCATTCGGGTGGCCGCACCGGTGATCGAGGCGGCGGTGCCGGGACTACCGAGCGACCGCGCCTTTACCGCGCTGGCGATGCCCAATCCGCATCTGATCGCGTTCGTCGAGAAGGTCGATGTCGCCGAGCTGGTCGCGCTGGGCAGCTGGTGCGAGGCGGGGCCGGAGTTGCTGGTCGACCGCGCCAATGTGAGCTTTGTCGAAGTGCGCGGCAGCGACCCCGGATCAAGTCCGGGGCTGGCTCTGTTCGTGCAGACGTTCGAGCGCGGGGTCGGGCTGACCAATGCGTGCGGAACCGCGATGGCGGGGTCGGTGCATGCCGCGGGACTGACCGGGCGGCTGCCGTTCGGGGAGTGGCTGACGGTGTTCAACCCCGGCGGCCGCGTTCGCGCGCGCGCCGAGGGGCCGGCGGGCGGCGACGCGGTGACGATCGCGGGCAATGCGACGTTCGAGTGGGACGGGGTGATCGAGGTGGACCCGGCGACCGGAGCTGCGGGCGCGGTGCGGGTGGTGCGGCGGCGGGGGGAAGAGGTTGCTGCTTGGG
>NZ_LSJM01000054.1 GCF_001557215.1 Sphingomonas sp. CCH9-E2
CACTGGCGGCGGTGCCGCTGCGCCGCGTTCGACCAATCTCGGCCCGAACCGCGCCCCGGCGCGTGCGCCCGAACCGCAGCGTCCGCAGCAGCGGGACCGCAAGGGCGACGAGCGTCGCGGCGGCAAGCTGACCGTCAACCGCGCGCTGGGTGGCGACGATGGTGCGCGTGCGCGCAGCCTCGCCGCGCTCAAGCGCGCGCGTGACAAGGAACGCCGCCACACCGGCCCGCGCGAGCCGCAGGCCAAGCAGATCCGTGACGTGCAGGTGCCGGAGGCGATCACCGTCGCCGAACTCGCCAACCGCATGGCTGAAAAGGGTGCGGATCTGGTCAAGGCGCTGTTCAAGATGGGCATGCCCGTCACGCTGACCCAGACGATCGATCAGGACACCGCCGAACTGCTGGTGACCGAATTCGGCCACAACATCGTGCGCGTGTCCGATTCCGACATCGACCTTGCCGTCGACACGGTCGAGGATGCCGAGGATACGCTGAAGGTGCGTCCGCCGGTGGTGACGATCATGGGCCATGTCGATCACGGCAAGACCAGCCTGCTCGACGCGCTGCGCGGCACCGATGTGGTGCGCGGCGAAGCCGGCGGCATCACCCAGCATATCGGCGCGTATCAGGTCACGCTGAAGGACAAGTCGAAGATCACCTTCCTCGACACGCCGGGCCACGAAGCATTTTCGGAGATGCGCGCGCGCGGCGCGAACGTCACCGACATCGTCGTGCTGGTGGTCGCCGCCGATGACGGCCTGATGCCGCAGACGATCGAGGCGATCAACCACACCAAGGCGGCCGGCGTGCCGATGATCGTGGCGATCAACAAGATCGACAAGCCCGAAGCCAATGCCCAGCGCGTGCGCGAGCGTCTGCTGGAGCATGACATTCAGGTCGAGGCGATGGGCGGCGACACCCAAGACGTCGAAGTGTCGGCCAAGGAGAAGATCAACCTCGACGAACTGATCGAGAAGATCCAGCTGCAGGCCGAGCTGATGGAGTTGCGCGCCAATCCCGACCGCGCGGCCGAGGGCAATGTGGTCGAGGCGAAGCTCGACAAGGGCCGCGGCCCGGTCGCGACGATCCTCGTCACGCGCGGCACGCTCAAGGTCGGCGACGTGTTCGTGGTCGGCGCGGAGAGCGGGAAGGTCCGCGCGCTGATCGACGACAAGGGCCGCCAGATCAAGGAAGCGGGTCCGTCGATGCCGGTCGAGATCCTCGGCCTGTCGGGCGTGCCGATGGCCGGCGACCTGCTGCAGGTGGTCGAGAACGAAGCGCGTGCGCGTGAAGTTGCGGCCTATCGCGCCAGCGTGATACAGCAGAAGCGCACGACCAACACCCCGGCGAGCCTCGAGAGCATGTTCAGTGCGCTCAAGGAAAAGCAGGCGATGGAATATCCGCTGGTGGTCAAGGCGGACACCCAGGGCACGGTCGAGGCGATCGTCGCGGCGATCAACAAGATCAGCACCGACGACATCAAGGCGCGCGTGCTGCATGCGGGCGTCGGCGGCATTACCGAAAGCGACGTGAACGCGGCTGCGGCCTCGGGCGCGCCGATCATCGGCTTCAACGTCCGCCCGAACGCCAAGGCGCGCGAGATCGCCGATCGCCACAAGGTCGCGTTCAAATATTATGACGTGATCTACGAACTCACCGACGAGATCCGCGCCGGCATGGCGGGGCAGCTCGGTCCGGAGGCGTTCGAAACCGTGGTCGGCCGCGCCGAAATCCGCGAGGTCTTCTCGGCGGGCAAGCATGGCAAGGCAGCGGGTCTGCTGGTCACCGACGGCGCGATCCGCAAGGCGCTCAAGGCCCGCATCACGCGCGACGACGTCATCATCTACCAGGGCGAGATCGCGTCGCTGCGCCGCTTCAAGGACGATGTCGCCGAAGTCCGCGCAGGTCTGGAATGCGGTGTGACGTTCAGCCAGAACTTCACCGACATCAAGCCGGGCGACTTCCTCGAAACCTTCGAGGTCGAGCTGCGCGAACGGACGCTGTAATCAAATAGCCCTCTTCCCTTCAGGGGAGAGGGTTGGGAGAGGGGCCTGTCCCTCAGCCGGACGGTGGCAGTCTCGAACTGCCCCTCTCCCCGGCCCTCTCCCCTGAGGGGAGAGGGAGTTCATGAAACACAACGAAACCCCCGAAACCCGTTCCGTCCGCCTGCTGCGCGTGGGGGAGCAGGTGCGCCATATCCTGTCCGACATCCTCACGCGCGGGGAGGTGCATGACGATGTGCTGACCAGCCATGTCGTCAGCGTCACCGAAGTGCGCATGTCGCCCGACCTGCGCCACGCCACTGTCTTCGTGAAGCCGCTGCTCGGCAAGGACGAGGACGCGGTGATCAAGGCGCTGCGCACCAACACCGCCTATCTGCAGCGTGAAGTCGCCGGGCGGATGAAGATGAAATATGCCGCGAAGCTCAAATTCCTGGCGGATGAGAGCTTCGACGAGGGCAGCCATATCGACCACCTGCTGCGCGACCCCAAGGTGGCGCGCGACTTGGACAATGCAGACGGGAGCGATTGACAGATGATGCGGTAAGACGCATCTTACCGCCATGAACGCCTTTACCAGATTGTCGGACAAGGGTCAGGTCGTCGTGCCGAAAGCGTCGCGCGATCGGCTGGGCTGGCAGCCGGGCGTGGAACTCGAAGTTATCGAAAGCGCCGATTCCGTCACGTTGCGGCCGCGGCGCGGTGCCGGCACGCTGAAGGTCAATGATGCGGTCAGCCGACTGCGGGGCATGTACCGGCACGAAGGTGAGCCGGTACCGGTCGAACAGCTGAGCTGGAGCCCGGAGCTGGAAGATCCTGACGCGTGAAGTCGGTCGATACGAATGTCCTCGCCCGCTTCATTCTTGGCGATCACCCGGAACAGGGTCAGCGCGCCGTTGAGATTCTGCGCGAACCGGTGTGGATCTCGTTCAGTGTCTGGCTTGAACTGGGTTGGGTGCTGAGCAAGCGGCTCGGTCTGGATCGCGCGATTGTAGCCGACATGCTGGGAACGATCCTGACGATCGACACCGTGCACGCACCGGATTCGGCGGGCTTGTCATGGGCGATTGAACGCTATCGGGCCGGGGCGGATTGGAGCGATATGATTCACCTGATCTGTGCCGACGGGATCGCCGACCACTTCGTGACATTCGACCGCGCTTTGGCGGCTCGGGCTGGCACCAACGCGCCACTGCGCATCGAGACCGTGTACTGAATGGCCAAGCTCTATTTCTACTATGCCAGCATGAACGCGGGAAAATCGACCACGCTGTTGCAGGCCGATTTCAACTACCGCGAACGCGGCATGCGCACCTTGCTGTTCACCGCCGCGATCGATGACCGTTCGGGCGTGGGGCGGATCGCGTCGCGGATCGGACTGGACATGCCGGCCACCGGTTTTGCCGCCGACACCGATCTGCGCCTCCAGGTCGAGCGGGAGATGGATCATGGCCCGGTCCACTGCGTGCTGGTCGACGAGGCGCAGTTTCTGAGCGCGGCGCAAGTCGATCAGCTTGCTGCGGTCGCCGATGTGCTGGGGATCCCGGTGCTGGCCTACGGCCTGCGCACCGACTTTCGTGGCGCGCTGTTTCCCGGATCGGCGCGGCTGCTGGCGCTGGCCGACGCGCTGGTCGAGATCAAGTCGGTGTGCCGCTGCGGGCGCAAGGCGACGATGAACCTGCGCGTCGATGCCGACGGGCGGGCCGTGGCCGATGGCGCACAGACGGAGATTGGCGGGAACGACCGCTATATCGCGCTATGTCGTCGCCACTTCACCGAAGCGCTCGCTGGCGCTGAATAACGCATTGTTATTGATCGGCACCGGCCCGCTCCCCCACCCGGCCACCCATCAGGATACTCTGGTGTGAGTGGCCGGGTGGGGGAGCGGGCCGGTGCCGTTTCAGCAGCGTAGCTGAACCGAAACGTCCCGTTCCGTAACGGCAGCCGAACACGAATCGGGTGGAGCCATGCGCATCCTTCGGCCACGGTAGCAACCGGGGGGACGCATGCAGTCGATCATCGAATCGCTGGCTGTCTGGGCGCTGCCAGCGATTGCGGCGGTGCTGCTGCACGATGCCGCACAGCGCATGGTGGCGGACTGGCTGCCTGCCGAGGTCGATGCGCCCGCGACACCGCCCAGTTGCATGCCTCGCTTCCTGCGCGCGGTTGACCCCGTAGGGACCGTGATCGTCCCGATTGCGCTCGCACTGTCGGGCGCACCGGTGTTCGGCTGGCCGCGTTATCGTCCCTTTGCGGTAGGCGAGGATGCATTGGCGCGACGGCGGCGACTGGCGAGCGCGCTGGCCGGGCCGGTGGCGAGCTTCGCCGCGGCTTTGGTCGGCGCGGTGGCGTTGGGGGCGATCGTTGCCGCGCTGGGCGGCACGATGCCGTCGGAGGGCGTTGGTTGGCTGATCACGTCCAACCTGTTCAACTTCATCCTGGCCAATGCGTGCATGACCAGCTTTCACCTGCTTCCGGTCCCGCCCTTCGACATGGGGCGGGCATTGAGCGCGCTGCTTCCGGTCCCGCTGCGCCAGAAGCTGCGCCGGGCCGGGCGGCTGGTGGTGCTGGCGGTGATTGCAACGGTGGTGGCGATCCCGCTGCTCGACCCGTATACGCGCATCGGCGAGTGGGTCGCCGCTCCGATGATCAATGCGATCACGCGCTTTGTGCTTGGGCTGGTGAACCTCACCGTCTAGGCGGTCGGCCATGCATGGCTGGATCATTCTCGACAAGCCGCTGGGGCTCGGCTCGACCCAGGGGGTGAGCGCGGTCAAGCGCGCCCTGCGCGATTGCGGCTATGGGCCGAAGCTGCGCGATCTGCCCAAGGTCGGGCATGGCGGCACGCTCGATCCCCTGGCGACCGGGGTGCTGCCGATCGCGGTAGGGGAGGCGACCAAGCTCGCCGGGCGGATGCTCGACAGCGACAAGGTGTATGACTTCACGATCCGCTTTGGCGTCGAGACCGATACGCTCGACCTCGAGGGGAAGGGGGTCGCGGAGTCCGCCGTGCGCCCGACGCGGGCAGCGATCGCGGCAATCCTGCCGCGTTTCACCGGGCCGATCGATCAGCTGCCGCCCGCCTATTCGGCGCTCAAGGTCGATGGTGAACGTGCCTATGACCTGGCACGCAAGGGGGAGACGGTCACGCTCGCGACCCGCGCGGTGACGATCCACGCGCTGACGCTGGGCGAAACCACGCCCGAATCGGCGACGCTCACCGCGTCGGTGTCGAAGGGCACCTATATCCGCAGCTTGGCGCGCGACATTGCCCTGGCGCTGGGCAGCGTCGGGCATGTCACCATGTTGCGGCGGGTCAAGGCGGGGCCGTTCACCCTCGATTCGGCGATATCGCTGGACAAACTGGCGCAATCCGCTATGGGCCGCACCCTTGAACACTGCCTCCTGCCGCTGAGGGCGGGGCTGGACGACATCCCGGCTCTATTCCTCGAACCCGGTCAGGCAGGGGCGCTCCGTCAGGGGAAGGTGCTGACCGGGATTGCCGCGAATGATGGCCAATACTTCGCGCTGGACGGCGAAACGCCGGTCGCGCTGGTCGAGGTTTCGGACGGAAACGTCCGTGTCGTGCGCGGCTTCAACCTGCAGATGATGTCGAAGGAAGAACCATGACGATCACGACCGAGCGCAAGGCAGAACTGACCAAGGAACATGGCCGCAACGAAGGTGACACGGGCAGCCCCGAAGTCCAGATTGCGATCCTGACCGAGCGCATCGTCAACCTGACCGAGCATTTCAAGGGCCATGCGAAGGACAACCATTCGCGCCGCGGCCTGCTGATGATGGTCAACAAGCGCCGCAGCCTCCTCGACTACCTCCGCAAGACGGACGGGGATCGCTACACCGCACTCATCGCGAAGCTGGGGCTTCGCAAGTAACCGGAAAGGCGGCCTTCGGGTCGCCTTTTTGCCATTTCGGGCACCCGCCCGAATTCCCTGGGTCGCCGGCAATCCGGCCAGCGGCCCGTATCACAGGGGTGACGTCACCCCGCACCGCGCCGGCCGGACAGCCTGCACATAGGCCCCGGATGCATTGGGCATCCGGTCCAAAGGAAATCAAATGTTCGACAAGAAGACCGTATCGATCGAGTGGGGCGGACAAACCCTGACACTCGAAACGGGCAAGGTTGCCCGTCAGGCCGATGGCGCCATCATGGCGACGCTCGGCGAAACCGTCGTGCTCTGCGCCGTCACGGCCGCGAAGAGCGTGAAGGACGGGCAGGATTTCTTCCCGCTCACCGTCCATTATCAGGAGAAATATTCGGCTGCGGGTCGCATCCCCGGCGGCTTCTTCAAGCGTGAGCGTGGCGCGACCGAGAAGGAAACCCTGGTCAGCCGCCTGATCGACCGTCCGATCCGCCCGCTGTTCCCGGAAGGCTTCTACAACGAGATCAACGCCATCGCTCAGGTGCTGAGCTATGATGGCGAGAACGAGCCGGACATTCTGGCGATGATCGCCGCGTCGGCCGCCCTCACCATTTCGGGCGTGCCCTTCATGGGCCCGATCGGCGCCGCGCGCGTCGGTTACCTGAACGGCGAATATATCCTGAACCCGACCGACGAACAGGTTGCCGAGGGCGATCTGGACCTCGTCGTCGCCGCCACCCACGACGCGGTGATGATGGTCGAATCCGAAGCCAATGAGCTGTCGGAAGAGATCATGCTGGGTGCCGTGCTGTTCGCGCATGATGCGTGCAAGGAAGTCGTCAAGGCGATCATCAAGCTCGCCGAGCAGGCCGCCAAGGATCCGTGGGAAATGGCAGCGTCGGACGACAACGCCAAGATCAAGGACAAGCTCAAGAAGCTGATCGGCAAGGACATTGCTGCCGCCTACAAGCTGACCGACAAGTCGGCCCGTTCGAACGCACTTAACGAAGCGCGCGCGAAGGCGAAGGCGCAGTTCATCGAGGACGGCCTGTCGCCGCAGGACGTGATGGCCGGCATCAAGCTGACCAAGAAGCTGGAAGCCGAGATCGTCCGGGGCGACATCCTCAAGACCGGTAAGCGCATCGACGGTCGCACCACGACCCAGATCCGCCCGATCCTTGCAGAAACGCACTTCCTGCCGCGTGCGCACGGCTCGGCGCTGTTTACCCGCGGCGAGACCCAGACCATCGCCACCTGCACTCTCGGCACCAAGGACGCCGAGCAGATGATCGATGGGCTGAACGGCCTCAGCTACCAGCATTTCATGCTGCACTATAATTTCCCGCCCTATTCGGTCGGTGAAGTCGGCCGCTTCGGCGCGCCGGGCCGTCGCGAAGTCGGTCATGGCAAGCTGGCGTGGCGCGCGCTGCACCCGGTGCTGCCGAAGAAGGAAGACTTCCCCTATACGATCCGCCTGACCAGCGACATCACCGAGTCGAACGGCTCGTCGTCGATGGCGTCGGTGTGCGGCGGCAGCCTGGCGATGATGGACGCCGGCGTGCCGATCAAGCGTCCGGTGTCGGGTATCGCCATGGGCCTGATCCTCGAGGGCAAGGATTATGCGATTCTGTCCGACATCCTGGGCGACGAGGATCACCTCGGCGACATGGACTTCAAGGTTGCGGGCACGTCCGAAGGCATCACCACGATGCAGATGGACATCAAGATCGCCGGCATCACGCGCGAGATCTTCGAAGCCGCGCTGGCGCAGGCCAAGGAAGGCCGCGCGCACATCCTGGGTGAGATGAACAAGGCGCTGGGCGAAGTCCGCACCGAGCTTTCGGCGCACGCCCCGCGCATCGAGACGATGCAGATCGACAAGTCGAAGATCCGCGACGTCATCGGGACCGGCGGCAAGGTGATCCGCGAGATCGTTGCGACCACCGGCGCCAAGGTCGACATCGATGACGAGGGGATCATCAAGATCAGCTCGTCCGACGTCAGCCAGATCGAAGCCGCGATGAACTGGATCAAGGGCATCGTCGAAGAGGCCGAGGTCGGCAAGATCTACACCGGCAAGGTCGTCAACCTCGTCGATTTCGGCGCGTTCGTGAACTTCATGGGCGGCAAGGACGGCCTGGTTCACGTGTCCGAGATCAAGAACGAGCGCGTCGAGAAGGTCAGCGACGTCCTGAGCGAAGGCCAGGAGGTCAAGGTCAAGGTGCTCGAGATCGACCAGCGCGGCAAGGTGCGCCTGTCGATGCGCGTCGTCGACCAGGAAACCGGTGCCGAGCTGGAGGATACCCGTCCGGCCCGCGAACCGCGTGAGCGCGGCGAGCGCGGCGACCGCGAAGGCGGCCGTGGCGGCGATCGCCGTCGTGAAGGCGGCCGTGGCGGCGACCGCGATCGCGGCCCGCGCCGCGACCGTGGCGACCGCAACGACCGTCCGCGCGGCGAGCGTTCGGAGTCGAAGGATGACGGCGGCGAGATCGGCCTCCCGGCATTCCTGACCGGCGGCAGCGACGACTGATCGTCCGCCGATCGCAACAATGAAGGGGGCTCCGGGAAACCGGGGCCCTTTTTCGTTGCTGGATGTCAGTCGATCTTGAGCCGGTAGCCGACCGCCGGTTCGTTCACGATCAGTTCGGGGTGCGCGGGGTCGCGCTCCAGCTTGAGGCGCAAGGCGCGGATCGCGACGCGCAGATAATCGATCTGCTTTTCCTGCGCCGGCCCCCATACTGTCCTGAGCAGATGGGCGTGGGTCAGGACCCGCCCGGGGTGCCGGGCGAGTTCGGCCAGCACCGCATAGTCCTTGGGCGGCAAATGGACCGGGTCGCCGTCGCGGAACACGCTGCGCCGGAACAGGTCGATTGTGACCCCGCCGATCGCGATCGATCGCTGGTCCGCGTCCGGCTCCAGTTCGATCAGATTGGCCAGATAGCGCTCGATTCGGTTCGACTCTGCGCCGATCGTGCCGAGCAGCTCGCGGTCACTGGCACCCTGGCGCCGCAGCGCGTCGACCGTCTCGGCGATCTGGCGCACCGGCTGCCCCAGATCCTGGCCGATCGATGCCAGCAGGGTCGAGCGCACCTGATCGCGCTCGCGCAGCCGCGCGAACTCGCGCGCTTCGCTCTCCAGCCGGCTGCGCTCCAATGCCAGCGCGACTTGGTCGAGCAGGCTCTCCAGCACCCGAAGTTGACCCCGCGTAATGGCGGGAACCCCGTCGTTGCGGCCAAAGCCGATGGTGGCGATGACCGCATGGCCCGATCTGACCGGGTGAAACTGCCATTCGGTCGGAACGCTGCGCGCCAGCCCGCGCCCGGCGCTCGTGCCGCTGTCGAGCACCAGCGCGGCGACGGCGATATCTGCCGGGGTCAGTTCCATCGGTGTCGGCGCGCTGGCGAGGACCGCCGGTTCGGGACGCCCGCGCGCCAGCACTACATTGCAGCCAAAGATCGCGCTCAGCGCGTCGGCGCTGCCCATGACGACCTCGCGCTCGCTGGCACAGCCGAGCAGCTTTCCGGCCAGCCCGGCGATCGTCGCGTTGCGCTCGGCCTCCTCGCGCGCGCGCTGCGCCTGATAGCGGACCGATGCGGCGAGCTGGCTCGTCACGATGGCGATGGCGAACAGCGCCAGCACGGTCAGCACGTCATTGGGCTGATCGATATGAAAGCTGAGCCGCGGCGCGGTGAAATAGAAATTATACGCAAGCGCCGCCGCCGTCGCCGCGAACAGCGCGGGTCCGCGTCCGGCCAATATGGCAGCGGCGAGCACTGCGGGCAGATAGAGCAGGTCCACCGCCGAATTGCCCCAACGCGGAGCAATCGCCAGGCCGGCCAAGGTGGCGGCGGCGACGAGCAGGGCTGCCTCGACATAGCCGCGCAGCGCGCGGGCGGGGGTGTGAAAATGCAGGTCGGTCATAGCCGCTAGGTGCGCCCGCCATCGTCCGGCGTCGAGAGGGGGAGGGCGAGATTCGGCCATTCTTCATGGGGTTCGGCATCGAACCACATGGAATCTTCATGCCGCCCCGCCACACATCGCGCGCCATGACAAACAGCGTATCCCCTGCTGCCGCTGGCCACGTGCCCGGCACCCCCGCCCGCCAATCGCTCCCCGTGCTGATGCTCGGCGCCATCGGCGTCGTCTTTGGCGATATCGGCACCTCGCCGCTGTACGCACTGAAGGAAACGTTCAGCGGCGCGCACCCGCTGACCGTTTCTCAACCGCATGTGTTTGGCGTGCTCAGCCTGATCTTCTGGTCGCTGATGCTCGTTGTCACGATCAAATATGTGTTCGTCGCGATGCGCGCGGATAATGGCGGGGAGGGCGGTTCGTTCGCGCTGTTCGCGCTCATCTCGCGCCAGCTGGCGGATCGGCGCTGGACGACGGCGCTGGTGATGATGGCGGTGCTGGCGACCGCACTCTTCTATGGCGATGCGATGATCACCCCGGCGATCTCGGTCCTGTCCGCGGTCGAGGGGTTGACGGTGGTCGAGGCGCGGCTGGCACCGCTGGTGCTGCCGATCGCGATCGTGATCCTGATCGGCCTGTTTCTGATCCAGGCGCGCGGCACGGCCAGGGTCGGTGCAATCTTTGGCCCGGTGGTGCTCGTCTATATGGCGACGCTGGCGACGCTCGGCATCTGGAACATCGCGCAGCACCCGGAGATTCTGGGCGCCTTGAGCCCGCACTGGGCGGTGCTGTTTTTCGTGCAGGATCCCGTGCTCGCGTTTCTGGCGATGGGTTCGGTGTTCCTGGCCGTGACGGGCGCGGAAACGCTCTACGCCGATATGGGCCATTTTGGGCGCAAGGCGGTGGGCTTTTCGTGGCTGCTGCTCGCCTATCCCTGCCTGATGCTCAACTATTTCGGGCAGGGCGCGCTGCTGCTCGGGAGCCCGGAGGCGATCGCCAACCCCTTCTACCTGATGGCACCCGACTGGGCGCGGCTGCCACTGGTGCTGATCGCGACTGGCGCGACGGTGATCGCCAGCCAGGCGGTGATCTCGGGCGCCTTTTCGGTGACGCATCAGGCGGTTCAGCTCGGCTTCCTCCCGCGCCTGCGCATTTCGCATACCAGCGCGCATGCGGCGGGGCAGATCTATATCCCGGTGGTCAATTGGGGGCTGTTGCTGGCCGTGATCCTGCTGGTCCTGGGCTTTCGCGAATCGACCAACCTGGCCTCGGCCTATGGCATTGCGGTGAGCGGGACGATGATCATCACCACGCTGATGTTCGCGGTGCTGGTGTTCCGCGTGTGGAAGTGGAACCGTCTGCTCGCGACGCTGATGATCGCGCTGTTCCTGTTCGTCGACGGTATCTTCTTTGCCTCAAACCTCGCCAAGGTGCTGGACGGCGGCTGGTTCCCGTTGGTCGCCGCCGCCGCGATCTTCGCGATCCTGACCAGCTGGGCGCGCGGACGGATGCTGGTGCGCCAGCAGGTGGAGCAGGATGCGATGCCGATCGGGGTGTTCATCAAATCGGTTCAGTCGGTGCATCGTGTCGGCGGGACCGCGGTGTTCCTGTCGAGCGTGCCGGATGCCGTGCCGCCCGCGCTGCTGCACAACCTCA
Organism: Sphingomonas sp. CCH9-E2; assembly: GCF_001557215.1. GTDB lineage: Bacteria > Pseudomonadota > Alphaproteobacteria > Sphingomonadales > Sphingomonadaceae > Sphingomonas. The sequence goes on from NZ_LSJM01000054.1 coordinate 11,452, forward strand.
AGCATAATCAGGTAATCCATGACCGGGTGCTGATCCTGACCGTGAAGGTCGAAGACATCCCCCATGTCGCGACCGCCGACCGGGTGCGGTCGGCGCCGCTCGGCGGAAATTTCCACCGCGTCGTGCTCCATTACGGCTTCATGGAGGAGGTGGACGTGCCGCGCGATCTGGCGCTGGCGCGCAGTTGCGGTGCGCCGTTCGACATGATGCGCACCAGCTTTTTCCTTGGTCGGCAAAAACTGCTGCCCGCGCAGGATCAACCGGGCATGGCGTTGTGGCGCGAAAAGCTGTTCGCATGGCTGATGCAAAGCTCGGAGAGCGCGATGGAGTTTTTCAAGCTTCCCACCAATCGCGTCGTCGAACTGGGGAGTCAGGTGCGGATTTGAATGCAGAGCGGCCAGGCGACGCACATTGCCCGGCCCGGCAAGTGGCGGTAGCGTTGCGATAATCTTCCCCGATACAGGATGTGCCCGTGACGCTTCGCCTTGCTCTTTCAATCCTTCTGGCGGGCGTGGCCGCCCCTGCACTCGTGTCGAACTCCGCACCGCAGGAGGTGGCTGCCGACACCCGGGCGGAGGATGCCCGGCTCAACGCGTTTCTCGACGCCGCGTTCGATGCCAATGTCGCGCTGAGCCCGGAGAGCCAGACCGCACTCGGCCTCAAGACCAATTACGACAAGCTCGACGACTATACCCGCGCCGATGGCGCGAAACGAATGGCGATGGCCGAGGCGACGCTGAAGCAGATGCGCGCGCAGTTCGATCCCGCGAAGCTCGGCCCGCAGGCGCGGCTGAGCTATCGCCTGTTCGAAACCCAGGTCGAGCGGTCGCGCGCTGCGTACAAGTTCCGCGACTATGGCTTTCCGGTGTCGACCAATGGCAGCCCGGCGGGCCAGATCCCGGTGTTCCTGATCAACAATCACCGCGTCGACAGCGTGGCCGATGCGCGCGCCTATATCGCCCGTATCGGCGAGGTCGAGCGGGTGATGCGCGAGGTTGCGGCAACGATGCGCGATCAGGCGAAGAAGGGGATCGTCCCGCCCAAGATGGTGTTCAAGCCCGCGCGCGAGGATGCGCGCAAGGTCATCAGCGGTGCGCCGTTCGGCCCCGGGGCCGACAGCACCGTACTTGCCGATTTCCGCAAGAAGGTGGGGGCGCTCAAGATCGCCGATGCGGAGAAGGCGGCGCTGATCGCGGATGCCGAGAAAGCACTGACCGGACCGTTCAAGCGCGGCTTCGATACGCTGTTTGCGGTGCTGGACGCGATCGAGCCCAAGGCGAAGGGCAATGACGGCGCGTGGAGCCTGCCCAATGGCGCGGCCTTCTACGCCAACCGGCTGGCGCAGAATACAACGACCGATCTGACCGCCGACCAGATCCACCAGATCGGCCTCGATCAGGTCGCCGCGATCCGCAAGGAGATGGAGGCGGTCAAGACGCGGGTCGGCTATACCGGCACGCTAGAAAGCTTTTTCGACGCGATCCGCACCGATCCGAAGTTCAAATACCCCAACACCGATGCCGGTCGCGAAACCTATCTGACCGAAGCGCGCGCGGTCATCGCGAAGATGATGGATGCCGCGCCGCGCTGGTTCCACCGCCTGCCCAAGGCGAAGCTGGAGGTCCGCGCGGTGGAGAAATGGCGCGAGGGGACCGCGTCGGTCGCCTTCTATAACCGCCCCGCGCCCGACGGGTCGCGGCCCGGCATCTATTATGTCAACCTTGCCAATATGGATCAGGTGCAGAAGATCCAGCTGGAGGGGATTGCGGTGCATGAAGGCGCACCGGGCCATCATTTCCAGATCGCGCGCGCGATGGAGCTGGAGGGACTGCCCAAGTTCCGCCGCTTCGGCGGGTACAGCGTCTATAGCGAGGGCTGGGGCCTCTATACCGAGCGGCTGGCGAAAGAGATGGGCGCCTATGGCGATCCCTATTCCGAGTTCGGCATGCTCTCGCTCCAGATGTGGCGCGCGATCCGGCTGGTGACCGACACCGGCCTCCACGCGAAGAAATGGAGCCGCGAGCAGGCGATCGATTATTTCAAGGCGAACTCGTCGATCGCGGCGGCGGATATCGAGCGGGAGGTCAACCGCTACATCAACAATCCGGGGCAGGCGACGAGCTACATGATCGGCCAGCTCAAGATCGCGGAGCTGCGCAAGAAGGCGGAGTTGGCGCTGGGCGCTCGGTTCGACATTCGCGATTTCCATGAGGTGGTGCTGGCGAACGGCGCGGTGCCGCTGAACGTGCTGGAGGAAGAGGTCGACCGCTATATCGCGAGCAAACAGGGATGATGCGGGCGGCGGCGCTGCTTGGCTCCGTGCTGCTCGCCGGATGCGCGACCACCGGCCTGGCCGAAGTGCGGGTGGCGTTCGATGCCAAGGCGGTGACGGCGGCGCGTGCCAGCGGCTTGGCGGATCGCGCCACCGGGCGGCGCGTCACCGCGGATGATCCGGTGCGGATCGCCAGCATCTCCAAGCTGGTGGTCGCGCTCGGCGTCATGCGGATGGTGGAGGCGGGACAGCTCGACCTCGACCGTGACGTGTCGGAGGTTCTGGGCTGGCGCGTACGCAACCCCGCCTTTCCCGATGCGCCGGTGACGCTGCGCCAGTTGCTGTCGCATCAGTCGGGGCTGATCGATCCCGATGAGTATCGCGTGCCGCTCGGCGACCGGCTCGCCGATGTGATTGCGCGGCCGCAGCTGTGGGACGCGCAGCACCGGCCGGGCAGTCATTTCCGCTACGCCAATGTCGCCTTTCAGGTGATCGCGAGCGTGATGGAAAAGGCAGGCGGCGAGCGGTTCGACCGGCTGATGCAGCGCCATGTGCTCGCACCACTGAAACTCGACGCCTGCTTCAACTGGTCGACCTGTTCGGACGCCAAGATCGCACGGCATGTCGTGCTGTATCGCGCGAGCGGAGAAGTCGCGCTCGACGACCTCAAGGGCAAGCGCCCCGATTGTCCGGTAATCGCGAAAGATGGCTGCGCTCTGGAGGCGTATCGCCTCGGGGAGAATGGCGCGCTGTTTTCGCCGCAGGGCGGGCTGCGCGCGTCGATGCGCGATCTGGCGGCCATCGGAGCGATGCTGATCCGTAATGACGGGAGTTTCCTGAAACCCGCGTCGATCGCCGAGCTGGAGCGCGTTGCGTGGCGCTTCGACGGCGGCAATGGCGACACGAGCGGCGGCTTCTACTGCCAGTACGGGCTCGCGGTGACGACGCTGCCGACCCAGCGGCAGGGATGCGAAGACGATCTGTTCGGCGATGGCCGCACGCGCATCGGCCATGCGGGTGAAGCCTACGGCCTGCGCTCCGGCCTGTGGATCGACCGCGCGGCGGGGAAGGGCGTCGCCTTCTTCGCCACCGCCACCCCGCCGGCCAGCAAGGGGCGCTCGGCGTTCAGCGTCGAAGAAGAAAGGCTGGCAAAGGCGAAGTAAGTGGGGAGCTTCTGTTGCCCGGTGCCCCCCGTACCGCTGGAATCCGCTTCTGTTGCCCGGTGCGGTCCAACCGCGCATTTTAGTCTAACCTTAGTCCGTTAGGACTTGGGGTTAGGCCGCAATAGCGAGTGCTTCGTTATCGTTGGCACTTGTGTGTATGGGCCGTCGCGGTGGTCCCATTCCGAACGAAAACAGCGCTTTTCAACACACGTCGATCCTGGTTCGGCCCCGTCAGAAACGGTGTCCAGAAACACCACCTTATGGTGGAGCCGCCGGGTACTGCCCCCGGGTCCGCTGCGTCTATTGCACGCCACAATTTATCGTCATAGCCGGGCGAACCCGGCACCTTCCAATATAGGGACCGGAATCCGAATGAAAAGAGTAGGTTTTGGCCTTGTGCAGGCCATAAACCGCGCGCAAAGAACGTGCCATGCTCACTCAGCGCTCTCGTTATGCCCTGCGCGCCATGCTGTTTCTGGCCAAACAGCCGCGCGATGGCGCGCCGACGCCGATGACGCGCATCGCCGCCGAGGCCAATGTGCCGCGCAAGTTTCTCGAACTGATCCTCGCCGATCTGCGTGAGGCGGGGTTCATCCTGTCGACGCGCGGCAAGATGGGGGGGTACCGCCTCGCCCGCGCCAACCACCTGATCTCGCTGGGTGAAATCATCCGCGTGATCGAAGGGCCGCTGGCGCTGGTGCCGTGCGTCAGCCGCACCGCCTATCGCCCCTGCCTTGATTGCAAGGACGAGGCGAGCTGCGCGATCCGTCACGCCATGGCGCGCGTGCGCGACGAGACGGCGCGGATCCTCGACGGCACGAGCCTTGCGGACGCCACCGCCGAGGAACTGGCAGCGGCTTAACCCGCGTTCTTCTTCTTCAGTTCGTCGCGGATCTCGCGCAGCAGCACTATATCGGCCGGGTCGGCGGCCGGCTCTGCCATACCCTCGGCCTTTTCGCGCTCGGCGGCGGCGAGCACCTTGTTCACCGTGCGCACCAGCAGGAACACGATGAAAGCCAGGATCAGGAAGTTGATCACCACGGTGATGAACTGGCCAAATCCGAACAGCGGCACGCCCGCCGCCTTCAGCGCGGCATAGTTGGAGGTCGAGCCGGTATAGGTTGCCGGGATCGGGCCGAGACGGAAGAAATAGCTCGAGAAATCGAAACCGCCGAAAATCCAGCCGACGACCGGCATGATGATGTCGTCGGTCAGCGATTTGGTGATCGTCCCGAACGCCGCGCCGATGATGACGCCGACGGCGAGGTCGAGCACATTGCCGCGCGCGATGAAGGTCCGAAATTCCTTGAGCATAAGCTCCCCCTTGTGGTTGCCGATCGACGCTATCGAACGCGCGCGTGTGGGGCAAATATCCGGTTTCCATTGCGCCGGGGTCGGTCGGTCCCTAGATTTGCGGTGTCGTATCGATGCGACACACTATGAGGGACTCATCGCGATGAAGCTTCGTCTGGTTGCCGCGCTGGTTGCTGCGGCCATGCTGTCCGCCTGCGGGCTCAACAGCGTTCCGACCGCCGAGGAAAATGCGAAGGCGAAATGGGCGGAGGTGCAGAATCAGTATCAGCGCCGCGCCGATCTGATCCCCAACCTCGTTCAGACGGTGAAGGCTGCCGGTGCGCAGGAAAAGGCAGTTCTGGTCGAGGTGACCCAGGCACGCGCCGCCGCAACGCAGGTGCGCGTCAGCGACGCCGATTTGACCGATCCCGCCAAACTCGCCGCCTATGACCGCGTCCAGGCGGGCGTGACCCTGTCGCTGCAGCGGCTGCAGGAGGCGTATCCCGAGCTTAAGAGCCAGGCCAATTACGCCACGCTGATGACCCAGCTGGAGGGCACGGAGAACCGCATCGGCATCGCCCGCCGCGATTATAACGAGGCGGTGCAGAGCTATAACACGACCATCCGCACCTTCCCCGACGCGATCGGTGCCAAGATCTTCTACGGTGCCAAGCCGATGGCTCCGTTCCAAGCAACTACGCCCGGTGCTGACACCGCGCCCAAGGTCGATTTCGGGAACGGCAACTGATCGACTACCGCCTTCTGCCGCTCTTGCTCCTCGCCGGGTGCGGGACGGCAGGGTCGGGGCCGACGTCCGCTGCGTCGCCGACGCTGCCAGCGCTGACCGGGCGCGTCGTCGATGCGGCGGACCTGCTGCCAACGGACAAGGAGGCGTTGCTCGACCGTATGTTGCGAACCACCGAGCGCGCTACGCGCGGCCAGTTCGTCGTCGTCACCTTGCCCACGCTGAACGGTCGCAAGATCGAGGATGTCGGGATGGAGCTGGGCCGGACTTGGAAGATCGGTCGGGCAGATGTCGATGACGGTGTGATGCTGATCGTCGCGCCCAACGAGCGGCAGGTGCGGATCGAGGCCGGCTATGGCCTCGAAGGCGTGCTGCGCGACGAAGAGGCAAAGGCGATCACCACCGACACGATCATTTCGCGCATTCGTTCTGGCAATATGCCCGGGGCGATCCTGGCCGGCAGTGCCGCGATCATCCGGGAAATCAACGTACCGGGAGCAACGCCATGAGGTTCGTGCATCTGGTTCTCGCGCTGCTGCTCACCGCCTTTGCGGGGCAGGCGGCATCGGCGCAGACCTTTCCCAAGCTGACGGGGCGGGTGGTCGATGGCGCCGATCTGCTCAGTCCCGCGCAGGAGGCGGAGCTGTCCGCCATGTCGGAGGCCACCGAGAAGGCGACCGGGCGGCAGCTGGTGGTCGCCACCGTCCCGGACCTGCAGGGCTATCTGATCGAGGATTTCGGTTACCGGCTTGGTCGCGACTGGGGGATTGGGCAGAAGGACGCCGACAATGGCATCATCCTGCTGGTCGCGCCGAAGGAGCGCAAGGTGCGGATCGAGGTCGGCTATGGCCTTGAGCCGATCATGACCGACGCGCTGTCGGGGATGATCATCCGCGATACGATCATCCCGCGCTTCAAGGACAAGGACATGCCCGGCGGGATCATGGCGGGTGCGGCCGCGATCAACGAGCAGCTCAAGCTGCCGCTCGAAGCCGCCGAGGCGCGGGCCAAGCAGCTGATCGACAGCGGCAAGTCGCGCAAGAAGGACGGGGCGGGGGCGATCGTGCTGATCTTCTGGATCGCGATCCTGTTGTTCGTGGTCCTGCCGATCCTGATCGGTGCGGCGCGCGGCAAGAAATATCGCCGGGGCCGGGCGCCGGTGGTGATCTGGGGTCCTGGTTGGGGCGGCGGCGGGTCGTCCTGGGG
>NZ_LSJM01000005.1 GCF_001557215.1 Sphingomonas sp. CCH9-E2
CCCGCCGCAGCCAGCGCGTCGATGAAGCGATAGACAAAGGCCGGGCCGCTGCCGGCCAGTGCGGTGACTGCGTCGAACCGCGCGACATCGACCCATTCGACAAGGCCCAGCGGGGCCATCAGCGCCTCCGCCCCGGCCCGCGCGGTGGCAGCGGCGCTGTCGCTGTGCAGCGCGACGACGCCCTTGCCGATCTCGACCGGCAGGTTCGGCATCGCGCGGATGATCGCGCGGCAATCGAACCGCGCCGCCAGCGCCGCTTCCTCGACCCCGGCGAGGATCGACACCAGCAGCGGCACGCCGGCGATCCGCTCGGCAATCTGTTCGGCGATCTGGTCGATCTGTTGCGGCTTGACCCCAAGCATCACCGCGTCGGGCAGCGCGCCATCGGGCAGCACCCGCCCCTGCCGGACGCCATCGGGCAACTCGCGGTCGCTGCGGTTCAGCACGAACACATCCGCCCCCCGCACCGTGCCCGCCGCGATCCAGCGCCGCAGCATCGCCCCGGCCATATTGCCGCACCCGATCAGCCACAGGGTCTTGGGATTGGACAATCGGGCCTCCGGACATTGGCCGCCGGGGCAACGCCGGGCGGAAGTTTACACTGGCTTTACACTATCGCGCATCCCGGCGCGGGATGGGATGCAGGCTGGCGAGGTGGCCATCGGGCGAGCCCGTGTGCCGTCCGTTCTGCGATATGCCGAGGGGGGTGCTTGTAGGAAAGCGAATTTTGGCGGTGAGGATAAAGGTCCGTGATAGCAACGCCTTATAGTATCGCGCATTTACCCGGCTAGATCCCCGTTTGTGCTGAGCTTGTCGAAGCGCCGTTTCTGCGTTCACCGACGGCAGGCTGCGGCCCGTCGACAAGCTCAGGGCAAACGGCTGTCGCGCGATCCGCCCCCCCGGTGGGTCGAAGGGTGCAGGCCGTATGCGTTTGTCGGGCAGTCGCGCGACACGGCATCGGTGGTGGTGCTGCAAGACGCGAGCGGCAAACCCGCCTGATGCTCAGGGTCGCGCCGGACGGCGGCGCGGCGACCGGCTTTCTGATCACGACGCCAGTACGGTGATCATCCGGCCGACGGCGCAAGTGAAGGGCGGACCAAGGCGTCAGCCTATCCGATCAGCGAGAAATTTCCGCTTCGGTCCACCAGCGCAGGTCTGCTCCATCCGGCACGGATGGGACGATCTCCTCCAATACCGAAGCTAGTCTTTCGATGACCTCAGTTGTGGAAATTCGCCTCAGCCAGCGTCTGACATATGGCCTCGATGGTTCGATGAACCAAAGGTGTCCGGATGAATCGAGATAGGAGCCGCAGCCCACCCATAACGGGAATGTCTCATTCGCAATGCGAACACACCATCCCCAATCCTCTTCGAAAACGTCGAGAACGGGAAAACCATGTTCAGGCAGCGTGGCGGCCAGGAAGCGCGCCGCAGTCTCCCCCGCTGGCTCATCATTCGCTAATTCTTCATCTACCAAACTCGCGGCACGAAACTCCAGGTGCGAGCGCACCCTACGCCTCGCCCTGCGTTTCGATCAGCGCGGCGGCGATCGCCTCCTTGGGGGTCTTGCCGCCCCACAGGACGAACTGGAACACCGGGTAAAAGCGTTCGCACTCGTCGATCGCGCTCTCGACCAGCAATTCGGTGTGCTGCAGCGTGATCGCTGCGCCGTCGTCGCCGGGGATCACCGCGGCGTGGCGGTAGAGCAGGATGCCGCTGGACGACCAGAGTTCGAAATGGCCGACCCAGAGCTGTTCGTTGACGAGGCCGATGGTTTCGTAGATCGCGCCGCGGCGTTCGTCCGGGATGCGGACATCCGGGAACGCCAGAAACTGCAGCACGCCGTCATCCTCGCGCCAGATCGCGCGCAGCTCATACTCGGTCCAGCTGCCCTTTACCTTGGCAACGACCTCATCCTCTTCGCGCGTATGACTCCAGCCATGCGCCGCGAAGTAGCTTTCCAGCATGTCGATCGGCGCGGCGTCATCGTCGCGTTCGTATTCGCTCTCGTCGAGCATTCCGGTCGTCCTCCGCCCGGCCCTTGCCTGGCGCAGTTGGTGCCAAGCTACGCCGCGCCGCACAAGCAGCATAGCGTAAACGCGGCGGAAATAGATGTGGAAAAGGCGCCGGTCAGGCGTCGGGCGCGGCCTTTTTGGGCTTCGCCGCCTTAGCCGGTGCAGCGCCGCCAGCGAGCTTTGCCTCAAGCGCCTCGATCCGCGCACGCAGCGCGTCATTTTCGTCGCGCGCCGCCACGGCCATGGCCTTCACCGCCTCGAACTCGTCGCGCGCGACGAAATCCATGCCGCCGACGAAGCTCTTGAACCGCTCACGCGCGGCGCTCTCGCCCTCACGCGCCATGCCGGCCATGGTGCCGGCCGCGCCGTTCACGAACTTCACGAAATCGTCGAAAATGCGGTTGTCGCTCTGCATGTCTTGTTCCTTCGCGGCCTCACCGCACCCGTTTCAGCATCGCTGAAGCCAATTCAGATACTCATTTGGGGCGCGGATTGCGCCGGGACAAGGGTTTCGGCATTCGGGTTGAGCTGATCGATCTGGAAACACAGCCATCCGGCAAAGCACAGCCAGGCCAGATACGGGACCATCAGGATCGCCGCACCGATGCGGATTCGCCCGAACATCACCGTCGTCGCCAGCGCCAGCACCAGGATCACGCCGATCAGCACGAACGCCCAGAAGGGCTGGTGCATGCCGAAGAACAAGGGCGACCAGGCGAGGTTCGCGCCCATCTGGACCGCGAACAGCACCAAGGCCGGGCCGCGCAGCGTCGAGCCGCGCGCGTTGATGATCATCGCGAGCGCCAGGCCCATCAGAACATAGATGACCGCCCACGCCACCGGGAACGCCCAGTCGGGCGGAGTCTGCGCCGGCTTTTGCAGCATCTGATACCACAGGTTTTCGGCGCCGGTCGGGGCGATGCGGGCGGACGCGAAACCGAGCAACAGAATGAACGGGACAGTCACCACTGCCCAGCGCAGAAACGCCAGCCGCAACTGTCCCTTGGACGCAATCTCCATTCCCCGCTCCCCAGTTCTGTAACCCAGCCTATTCGGCCGGTTGCGGCGACGCCATCGCCGCATCAAGCTCCCGGCTCACGGCTTGCGGCGAACCGGTCCACTTGGCAAGCCTGCTATAGAGGATCGGGATCAGGAACAAGGTGATCAAGGTCGCCAGCATGACGCCGAACACGATCACCACCCCGATCGCCGAGCGTGCGCCCGCCCCTGCCCCGCTGGCAATCATCAGCGGGACCGCGCCCGCCGCCGTCGCGATCGACGTCATCAGGATTGCGCGCAGACGCCGCGCCGATGCGATGCGGATCGCTTCGGCAATGCTCTTGCCCTCGTCGCGCAGCTGGTTGGCGAATTCGACGATCAGGATGCCGTTCTTCGCCGCGAGGCCGACGAGCATGACGATGCCGATCTGACTGTAGAGGTTGAGCGTCTTGCCGAAGAAGAACAGGCCCAACATGCCGCCCGCGACCGCCAGCGGCACGGTCATGATGATCACGCCGGGGTGGACGAAACTTTCGAACTGCGCGGCGAGCAGCAGGTAGATGATCAGGATGGTGAGGCCGAACACCAGCAGGATCGACCCGCCGGTCTCGATGAACGCCTGGCTCTCGCCACGATAGCCGACCGCCAGCACTTCGGGCGATTGCGCTGCCTGTTCCTGGAGGAAGGTCAGCGCTTCGCCCAGCGAATAGCCCGGCGCGACGCCGCCCGACAGGGTAATCGCGCGCAGCTTGTTATAGCGGCCGAGATCGCGCGGACCGGAAACTTCGCGGGTGGTGACAAGGTTGGACAGCGGCACCAGCGAGCCATCGCGGGCGCGCACCTGAATCTGCGCGAGGTTGGCGAGGGTCGAGCGGTTCTCCGCATCCGCCTGGACGATCACGCGATATTCCTCGCCCCGGTCGAGATAGGTCGAGACGCGGCGCGAACCAAGCAGGGTCTGCAGCGCCTGGCTGACGTCGTTGACCGATACGCCGAGGTCGCCGGCGCGGGTGGTATCGACCTCGATCCGCATCTGCGGCTTGGTTTCCTTGTAGTCGGAATCGAGGTTGATGATGCCGGGATTGGCGGCAGCGGCGGCAATGATCCGGTCGCGCGCGGCGGCCAGCCCTTCATAGGTGTTGCCCGCCAGCACGAAGTTGATCGGCTGCCCGCGACCGCGTCCCAATGCCGAGCGGACCTGTGCGTTGCCGCGCACCGCCGGTTCGTTGGCGAGGATGCGGTTGATCTGCTGCGCGATGTCCTGCGTCGATTGCTCGCGCTCTTCCCACGGCCTGAGGAACACGATGAACGCGCCGCTGTTGAAATCGTCGCTCGCGCCGAAGCCGCCGGGGGTCCGCGTGATGATCGTGCGAACCGTGCCCTCATCCACCAGCGGCAGCATCTTCTTCTGCACGCCGAGCATATAGGCGTCCATCTGGTCGTAGCCGGTGCCTTCGGGCGCGCTGATCTGCACCTGTGCGATGCCCTGATCCTCGGCCGGCACGAGTTCGGACTGAAGCGTCACGAACGCCGCGCCCGCGGCGAACAGGAAGGCGAGCACGCCGATCAGCGGTAGCAGCGGCTTGAGGATCGCGCGGTCGAGCCAGCGGCTGTAGAAATTCTCGAGCTTGCGGAACTGGTCATCGACCCAGCCGGTGAAGCGGCCGCGCTGTTCCTGCTTCAGCATCTTGGAGCACAGCATCGGCGTGAGGCTGAGCGCGAGGAAGCCGGAAAAGGCGACCGCGCCGATCATCGCCACCGCCAGCTCGCGGAACAAGAGCCCGGTCTGACCGGCGAGGAAACAGATCGGGACGAACACTGCGCACACCACCAGCGTGGTGGAGATGACCGCGAAACCGACCTGCCGCGTGCCCTTGAACGCCGCGACGAGCGGGGTCTCCCCTTCCTCGATCCGGTGATAGACATTTTCGAGCACGACGATGGCGTCGTCGACGACCAGGCCGATTGCGAGCACCAGCGCGAGCAGGGTGAGCAGGTTGATCGAAAAGCCGAACAGCCACAGCACCGCAAAGGCACCGAGCAGACAGATCGGCACCGTCACCGCCGGGATCAGCGTCGCGCGCCAGGAGCCGAGGAACAGGAAGATGACGAGGACGACCAGGATCGCCGCCTCGGCCAAAGTCTGCCACACCTTGTCGATCGCGCGCCCGATGAACAGCGAATCGTCCGACCCGACGGTGATCGTCATGCCCTCGGGCAAATCCGGCTTCATTGCCTCGGCCGCGTCCTTGGCGGCCTGTGCGACCTCCAGCGTGTTCGCGCCCGACTGGCGCACGATGCCGAGGCCTACGGCGGACTGGCCGTTCATCCGGAACGCGCTGTACGGGTTCTCGGCATCGACCTCGACCCGCGCAACATCGCCGAGCCGGACGAGATAGCCGTCCTCGCCGCGCCCGACGATCAGGCCGGCGAAGCTCTCCGCGCTGCCGAATGGGCGTTCGACGCGCAGCGTGCGGTTCTGCTGCTGCGCCTCGAGGCGGCCGGCGGGGAGTTCGACATTCTGGCTGCGCAGCGCGGTTTCGACATTGGCGGGGGTCAGGCCGAACGCGGCGAGCTTGGTCGCATCGAGCCAGATTCGCATCGACGGGCGCGCCTCACCGCCGACGAACACGCGTGCGACGCCGTCAATGGTGCTGAAGCGGTCGGCGAGGTTGCGGTCGACATAGTCGGACAGTTCCAGCCGCGACCAGCCGGGGCGCGAGATGACGAGGAACAGGATCGGCGAACTGTCGGCATCGACCTTGCGCACTTCGGGGGCCAGCGCCTCTTCGGGCAGGTCCTCGGCGACGCTGCCGATGCGGTCGCGCACGTCGTTCGCGGCGGAATCGATGTCGCGGCCCGCGCGGAACTCGATCGACACGTCGGACACGCCATCGCGCGAGCGCGAGGTGATCGTCTCGATCCCCTCGATGCCCGATAGCGCTTCCTCGATCGGCTGGGTAATCCGCGCCTCGATCACGCTCGCCGCGGCGCCGGTATAGGCGGTCTCGACCGACACGACCGGGGGGTCGGTGTCGGGATATTCGCGCACCGACAGGCTGAGGAAGCCGACGATGCCGATGATCGTCAGCAGCATCGCCAACACCGCCGCGAAGACGGGCCGGCGAACCGAGAGATCGGAAATCTGCATCAGTTACCCTTGGCCTGGCCGGCACCCTTTGGCGCGGCATTGCCCGGCCCGGCGGTGCGGACCTGCTGCCCCTCGGCAATCTTGACCACGCCTTCGGTCACGACGCGCTGGCCGGGTTTGAGGCCATGTGTCACCTCGACCAGCCCGTTCTGGCGCAAGCCGGTGCGGATCGGGATGCGCTTCGCCTTGCCGTTTTCAATGACGAAGACGAAGCTCTGCTCGCCCTCGCCCACCACCGCGAGTTCGGGGACGGCGGCGGACGTGCGCGCCTGTGCCTCGATCGTCACGGTCAGCAGCATGCCGGGCTTGAGCTTGCGGTCGCCATTGGCGAGCACCGCGCGGACGGTGGCGGCGCGCGTCTGGGGGTTCAGCACCGGATCGATTGTCGCGACCGTGCCGCGGAACGGCTGATCGGGATAGGCCGCGGCGACCGCGACGATCGCCTGCCCCGGCTGCACCTGCGCCAGCAGGGTTTCGGGCACGGTGAAGTCGAGCTTGATCCGGCTGACGTCGCTGACCGTCGCGATCTCGGTCCCCGCGCTCACCACGGCACCAGCGGAGATGTTGCGCAGCGACACCCAGCCGCCGAACGGCGCGCGCACCACGCGATCGCCGATCGCCGCGCGTGCCTCGGCCGCCTGGGCATTGGCCTGACCGGCGAGCGCGGTCTGCGCATCGACCGCGCTGCGCGTCGCGAAGCCGCGATTCTTGAGTTCCTCGAGCCGGTTGAGCTGCTGCTGCGCTTCGCGGGCGCGGGCCTGTGCCTGCGCCAGCTGGGCGTTCTGCTGCCCGGCTTCCAGCACCGCGATCACCTGACCCCGGCTGACATAGGCGCCGTCGTCGAAGTTGAGGCGCACGATCCGCTGCGTCACCGGGGCGGTCAGCGTGACCTGTTCGTTCGCCCGGGCAGTACCGACGGCATCGATGCGCTCGACAAAGCGTGCCGACTGAACCGCGCCCAAAGTCACAAGCGGGGCTTCCCGCCCCTTTTTCTGCGCAGCATCGCCGCCGCCGCAGGAAGTCAGAGCCGCAGCCGCGGCCGCCAGGACAAGAATCATTCGCATGGGGAAGTGCGCTACACCAACCGGGAGGAACATCAACTATTCCAACCAACTTGTCGCAAAACTGTGTCAGCCTTCATCGCATCTGCGAAGAAACGCTGTGTTTCCAATCGGAACGCGCCGGTCAGTCGGCGGCGAAGCCGAATGGCGATACCCCCGCCTCGCGTTCGTTGACCAGCATCGCGCGACCGGTCGGCGGTGCGCTGCGCTGAGGGCATTCGCGGGTGCAGGCGCGGCAGCCCAGGCCCACCGGCACGGCCTCCCCGCCGAAGTCGATCCCGCGCGCGGCCGCCAGCCCAGTCGCCGCCTCCGCCGCCAGCCCGAGCGTCACCACGAAGCGCGCGCGCACTGCCCCCGCCCAGCCGCCCGGCGGGGCGACGCAGCGCGAGCTGGTGAACCAGCGCGACCCGTCCTCGAGCTGCACCAGCTGCACGATCCGCTCATCGGGCCGGGCAAAGGCGGCATAGGCGTCGAGCAGCGGGCACGGCACGACGGATTCGACCAAAGGCGACCCGCTCGCCCCGGCGAAGCGCTTCGACACCTGCCCCGCCCGGTCGATGCGCAGCATGAAGAAGGGCAGACCGCGCGCGCCGACGCGCTGCAGCGTGGTCAGCCGGTGCGCCACCTGTTCCGCGCTTGCCCCGAAACGGCGGCGTAACAGTTCGAGATCGTATCCGGTCGCCTCGCACGCGCGCAGGAAGCGGGCATAGGGCATCATCACCGCCGCAGCGAAATAGCCCGCCAGATGGCGGCGATAGAGCCGCTCGGCGACGCGGTCGGCGAAGCCGGCGCCGCGTACCAGGGCGTCGATTTCGGTTCGCGCCTCGCTCGCCAGCTGGCGCGCGAGCGCGAAGACGCGGCTGGGCGGATCGAGCGCTTCGGAGAGTTGCAGCTGGCGCGCGTGGAGGTCGAGGCGGACGCGCAGTCCGGCGAGCACCTCGATCGGCAGGACGCGGATCGACAGCTGGTGCTTGACGCGCAGCCGCTCCGCCATCGCGCCGAACGGGTCGCTCGATGCGATACGCAGCTCGTCGGCCAGCGTTTCGGCGGCGGCGTCGAGATCGGCGAAATGGTTGCGCCAGCGCTCGACCTCACGCCGCACCGCAGCGCCGGGATCCTCGGCGTCTCCCGATGCCACCGTGCCGCCTGCGCCGATCCGGTCATAGGCGCGCGCAAAGGCCTCCGCCCCGCCGGGCGCTCCGGCCAACCATTCGGTGAGTTCGCTCCGGTCGATCTCGATATCGGCGAACAACGGGTCTGCCAGCCGCCGCCGCATCGCCTCTTCGCCGCCACCCGGCTCGCCCGCCGCGAGCGTGCGCGGGTCGAAATCGAACACCTGCGCGAGGCCGAGCATCAGCGTGGCGGACAGGGGCCGCTGGTTGCGCTCGACCAGGTTGAGATAGCTGGCCGAGACGCCCAGCATCTCCGCCATCGCCGTCTGGGTCAGCCCCTGCCCCCGCCGCAACCGCCGCACCGCATGCCCCGCGAACAATTTGCGCTCAGCCATGTCCTACAGCCCTTGTTCTAGCTATGTTCGATTCAGTCAGCACGTGTCAATTATTTACATACCATCCACAGCCTTGTCATGCGCGATCTACACCGTGACCCCGCTGACAGCTGATCAGAATTGTCAGGATCGCCATTCGCGAGTCATACAGAATGCACGACAGTTTACAGGAGAAAATCCATGAAGACTCCCGAACCCGCGACTGCCCGCCCGGTCTTCTCGACCGCAGACTTCGCCCTGCTCAAGGAAGCGGTGGCCGATTACACCCGCAAGATCGCCGACGACCCCCGCTCGGTTCAGTTCGCCAACCTCTATCACCGTCTCGGCCGCCTCGGCTGACGCGGCACCGCCTTCCTGGGGAGGAACGATGCCCGCCGGGGAAACCTGGCGGGCATTTGCGTCTGCGATTTGCCCCTGCTAATCCCTCGATTCGAAAACAGGGTATGGAGCAGGATCGCCGGATATGAGCCTCGACGCCGAGACCTTTGACGCATTGATCGACACGGTACGCCGGTTTGTCGCCGAACGGCTGCGCCCGCTTGAGGCCGAGGTCGAAGAGGCGGACGCGATCCCGGCGCAGATCGTCGAGGAGATGAAGGCGCTCGGCCTGTTCGGCCTGTCGATTGCCGAGGAATATGGCGGGCTGGGGCTGACGATGGTCGAGGAATGCCGCGTCGCCCTCGAACTCGGGCGGACGACACCGGCGTTCCGGTCGACCTTCGGGACCAATGTCGGCATCGGCAGCCAGGGCCTGGTCATGGCCGGGACGCCCGAGCAGAAGGCCGAGTGGCTGCCCAAGATCGCCACCGGCGAGATCGTCACCAGCTTTGCGCTGACCGAACCCGATGTCGGCAGCGATAGCGGCGCGGTGAAGGCGCGCGCGGTCAAGGATGGCGATGTCTATCGGCTGAGCGGCACGAAGCGCTACATCACCAATGCCGACAAGGCGTCACTGTTTACGGTGATGGCGCGCACCGGCGACGAACCCGGCGCGCGCGGCGTGTCGGCCTTTCTTGTCCCCCGCGACCTGCCCGGCGTCAGCATCGGCGAGCCCGAGAAGAAGATGGGGCAGAAGGGCGCGAAGGTCGCCGACGTCAACTTCGACGATGTCCCCGTTCCTATCGCCAACCGGCTTGGCGAAGAGGGTGAGGGCTTCAAGATCGCGATGCGCGTGCTCGACCGGGGGCGCTTGCATATCAGCGCGGTCAGTGTCGGCGTGGCCGAGCGGCTGATCGCCGACTGCGTGGCCTATGCGACCGAGCGCAAGCAGTTCGGCAAGCCCATTGCCGAGCACCAGCTGATCCAGGCGATGATCGCCGACAGCAAGACCGAAGCGCTCGCCGCCCGCGCGCTGGTGCTCGAAACCGCCGCCGCCAAGGATGCGGGCAAGGATGTGGTGATGGAGAGCGCGGCGGCGAAGCTGTTCGCCACCGAAATGGTCGGTCGCGTCGCCGACCGCGCGGTGCAGATCTTCGGCGGCGCGGGCTATATCGCCGATTACGGGATCGAGCGGCTGTATCGCGACGTGCGCCTGTTCCGCATCTATGAAGGCACCAGCCAGATCCAGCAGCTGATCATCGCACGCGAGACGCTGAAGCGGGGTGGATAGCGACCAAAAGCCGTCACCCCAGCGCAAGCTGGGGTCTCCCGCGGCAAAGCGAATGGCCTGACGCACAAGACCCCAGCTTGCGCTGGGGTGACGCACTTGGAGAGATAGGATGGACACCAGCAAATTCTTCGACCTGACCGGCAAGGTCGCGCTCGTCACCGGCGGTAGCCGCGGCATCGGCAAGATGATCGCCGAGGGCTTCATCGCCCAGGGGGCGAAGGTCTATATCTCGTCGCGCAAGGCTCCGGCGTGCGAAGAGACCGCCGCCGAACTCGGCCCGAACTGCATTCCGATCCCGATGGATGTGTCGACGGTCGAGGGGTGCAAGGCACTCGCCGCCGCGCTGGCGGAACGCGAGCCGCAGCTCGACATTCTGGTCAACAATGCCGGCGCGGCGTGGGGCGTCGAGTTCGCCGAATTCCCCGAGAGCGGCTGGGACAAGGTGATGGACCTCAACGTCAAATCGCCCTTTTTCCTGACCCAGGCGCTGCACGATCTGCTCAAGGCGCGCGCCAGCCATGATGCGCCGTCGAAGGTGATCAACATCACCTCGATCGACGGGCTGCGGCTCAATCCGTGGGAGACGTACAGCTATCACGCGTCCAAGGCGGCGCTGATCTACCTGACCAAGCGCATGGCGGCGCGGCTGATCCGCGACGGTATCATCGTCACCAGCCTGGCCCCGGGTGCGTTCGCCAGCGAGATGAACCGCGCTGCCCGCGACCATGGCGACGAGGTGGCGAAGCGCATCCCGATGCGTCGCATTGGCACGCCCGAGGACATGGCGGGCGCGGCGATCTTTCTTGCCAGCCGCGCGTCGGACTATGTCGTCGGCGACACGCTGGTCGTGGACGGCGGGCTGGTCAACGCATCGCTGGCCGTCAGTATCGACGCGTAAGGTTTTGCTTCAGCTTCGCTGAACGGCACCAGCCCGCTCCCCCACCCGGCCACCCACAAGGTATCTTCGATGGGTGGCCGGGTGGGGGAGCGGGCTGGTGCCGCAGATTCAGAATCGCTTAATCCGCATCCTCGGTCTGGCCAGCGATCTTGATGTCCTTGCCCAACAGGGTGCGGACATAGATGCGCTGGACCAGCACGAACACGACGACCGTTAGCGGGGCGGCGAGCAGGACGCCGAGGAAGCCGAACAGCAGCCCCGCCGCGACCACGGCGAACAGCAGGATGGCGGGCGGCACGTCGACCGCCTGCTTCTGGATCATCGGCTGCAGGAAATTGCCCTGGATCTGCTGGATGATCAGGAACAGCACGATCGTCCACACCGCCGTAATCGGCGAAACGGTGAAGGCGAGCAGCACGGCGGGAACGCCGGCGATGATCGGGCCGATCATCGGGATGACGTCGAGCAGCCCGGCGATCAGGCCGAGGCCACCTGCGGCCGGCACGCCGAGCAGCGCAAGCCCGGCCCAGGTGAACGCCGCGACGACCAGCGAGGACACCGCCTGCCCCACCATCCAGCCGCGCAGACCGCGCGCGGCATCGTCGATCGCATCGGCCACGGTCGGCTCCGCCCGGCGCGGCATCAGCAGCAACAGCCCGCGGCGATAGACCGCCGGATCGCTGGCGAGGAAGATCGCCGCGACGAAGACAAGCACGAAATTGGCGATGCCGTTGGTGGCGGTCAGCACATAGCCGCCGGCCTGACTGGCGAAGCGCGACACGTCGCTGCTGCCCTGTTCGACCATCTTGCGCACCGACTCGCTGAGGCCGGCGCGCTCGAGAAAGGCGCGGACCTGTTCGATCGCGGGCGGGATGCTGTCCTCAATCGTGTCGAACTCACCCGCGAGCTGCGACCCGAACAGGGTGAACGCACCGCCGAATATGGCGAGGATCAGGATGACCGAGACCCCGAGCGCGGGGCCGCGCCCCATGCCGGTCAAGCGGCTCACCGCCTGAGTGATCACACCGAAAATCGCGGCGAGCACCAACGACGCGAAGATCAGCATGAGGAAGCCCGACAGTTCGAGCAGCATCCACGCAAAGCCCACGATCGCCAGGATCGTGACGGTGACCGTAGCGACGCGGCCGACCGTCGGGAACGCGCTGCCGGTCGGGTCCGATGGGGTGGTCATGCGGTGCGTTGCTCCATTTTAGTGCGGGATTTTCGGCCGTGGCGTTGCGATGCTACCGCGCAACGCTTTGCATCGCCAGCGGCTCCCGAAGCGGCGTACCCGTCGCGGCATTGACGCGGCGCGCGCAGGCGGCTTTCAAGTGGCCATGACCATTTCTTCCTTCACCCCGTCGCGCCGCGGGTTCGTTACTGGCACCCTCGCGCTTGCAGGCAGCCCGGCGGCTGCGATGGCCGCCGCGCCCGATCGGCTGATCGCGGGCACCTATGCCAGCCGGGGCGGTGCGGGCGTGGTGCCGCTCACCGGGACCGCCGATGGCTGGACGGCGGGCGCGCCGGTCGCGGCGATCCGCAACGCGTCGTTTGGCGTGACGTCGCGGGACGGGCGCTTCCGCTATCTGCTCGATGAGAGCGAGGCGGGAACGCTGGGCATTTATGACCGGGCGTTGAAGCCGCTGGACAGCCTGTCCACACTGGGCGCGCATCCGTGCCATGCGGCGCTCAGCCCGGACGGGGGCATGCTCGCCGTCGCCAATTATTCCAGCGGCAACGTGACCGTATGGCGGCTGGACCGCAAGACGGGGCTGCCGGCCGGCGAGGCGCAGAGCGTGGCGCATCGCGGCAGCGGGCCGAACCAGCGGCGGCAGACCGGGCCGCATGCGCATTGGGTCGGATTCAGCCGCGACGGGCGGACGCTCCACGCGGTCGATCTGGGCGCGGATGCAGTGTTCGCGCATCGCGTCGATCCGGCGTCGGGGCGCGTTACGCGCAGCGACGTCGCATATCGCGCCGCGCCCGGATCGGGGCCACGCCACCTTGCCTGGCACCCGCGCCTGCCGGTCGCCTATCTGCTCGCCGAACTGGCGAACACGGTGACGGTGCTGCGTGCAGGTGCCGATGGCGGCTTCACCGCGGGCACGACGCTCTCGACCCTGCCCGCCGGGTTCGACGGACCGTCTTCGGGCGCGCATATCGCGGTCAACCGCGCGGGCACACGGCTGTATCTGTCGAACCGCGGCCATGACAGCATCGCGGTGTTCGCGATCGCGCGTGACGGTGGGCTGAGCCTGATCCAGCATGTCAGCTGCGGCGGACACTGG
Source organism: Sphingomonas sp. CCH9-E2 (assembly GCF_001557215.1). Classification (GTDB taxonomy): domain Bacteria; phylum Pseudomonadota; class Alphaproteobacteria; order Sphingomonadales; family Sphingomonadaceae; genus Sphingomonas. Next base: position 13,529 of record NZ_LSJM01000005.1, read on the forward strand.
CCGCGCCTGTTCCTGCTGCGCGAGAATCGCGGCGAGTTGCTCGTCGCCAATGAGCGGTCTGGGAACGTCGCGATACTGCCGATTGGGGCCGAAGGACGCCTTGCGGAGCCAAAGCGGGGGCCGACGATCCCTGGAGTCGTGTTTCTCGCGGACTGATGCTAGCGTGGCAATTTGATCGGCTGCGCGCGCCGACCGAGCGCGCCCGACGCTGCGGCACGCACGATCCGTTGAAAGGTCGGGCACTCCATATGCTGTGGTGCCGGGCACGCCGCTGCATGGCGCAGTCCGTCGCGCATCGCGGTAAGCCGCCGGATCAACAGGTCGAGCTCGTCCGCTTTGGCCCACAGCATGTCGCGGTCGATCACGGCCATGCCCCGCGTATCGAACATCGTTGCGATCTCGTCGAGCGAGAACCCGGCCTGTCGCCCTAGCGCGATCAGCGCCAGCCGTTCGAGTATGCCCGGTGCAAACACCCGCTTGAGCCCTCGTCGCCCGATCGACGCAATCAGACCGCGCTCCTCATAATAGCGCAAGGTCGAGGCAGGCACCCCGGACCGACGCGCAACCGCGTTGATATCGATCGCAGACATCGCTTGACCTCAAGTTGACTTGAAGTGGCAAGGTGCCGCCTCGACCCCACCGAATCAAGCGAAAGGACGAACGATGATCGAGACGATAACCCAGGAGCAGTTGTGGAATGGCCCGGCCGCCGACGCATGGCTGACGATGCAAAGCACGCTCGATCAGCTGTTTGAGCCGTTCGAGACTGCGTTGGTCGATGCGGTAAAAGACCAGGGCGCACGCCACGTTCTCGACATCGGCTGTGGAACTGGCGCGACCACAATTGCAATTGGTCGGGCGATCGCTGGACGCGGCCATGCGACCGGCGCAGACCTATCCGTGCCGATGATCGAGCTCGCCGGCGAGCGCGCTCGGGCGTGCGGCGTTGACGCCCGGTTCATTGCCGGGGACGCGTCGCGCATCGCCGCCAATACGCCGTTCGACATGGCGGTCTCCCGCTTCGGGATCATGTTCTTCGACGACCCGGTGGCCGCCTTTGAACAGATCCGTGCCATGCTGCTGCCGGATGCGCCGTTGACGGCGTTTGCCTGGCGCTCGCCTAAGGAGAACCCGTTCATGACCTGTGCGGAGCGCACCGCCGCGCCCATGCTGCCCCCGCTTCCGCCGCAACAGCCCGACGCGCCGGGTCAGTTTGCTTTTGCGGCAGCGGACCGCGTTCGGACCATCTTGGCCGATGCAGGCTGGTCACGCGTAGTTCTGACGCCATTCGACGTCGAATGCACCATGCCCGTTGCGCGGCTTGACGCCTATCTGTTGCACATGGGGCGCGTCGGTATCGCCCTGAACCAACTCGACGATGCGCCGCGCACCGCCCTGCTGGCGCAGTTGCGGAGGGCATTTGCGCCCTTCGTCGATGGCGACCGCGTCCGGTTCACTGCGGCCTGCTGGCGGATCGACGCACGCGCCTAGCGCGCGATCCCCCCCGCAGCGAGCACCGCCAGCGTCACAAGGTCGCCTGCACTGCTGGTCATCGGTGCGACCTGGACCGGCTTTTCCATGCCGACCAGCATCGGGCCGATCATGCTGTCGCCGCCCAGTTCGCGCAGCAGCTTGGCCGAGATATGCGCGGACTGCAGGCCCGGCATGATCAGGATGTTGGCCGGGCCGGACAGGCGGGCGAAGGGATAGTTGGCGAGCTGACGCGGGTTGAGCGCCACGTCGGGAGCCATTTCGCCTTCATATTCGAAGCTAACGCCGCGCCCGTCGAGCACCTTCACCGCGTCGCGGATATTTTCGAGGAACGCGCCCTTCGGGTTGCCGAAGTTCGAATAGCTGAGGAACGCGACGCGCGGTTCATGGCCCATCTGGCGGGCGACCTGGGCGGTCTGTTCGGCGATGTCGGCCAGTTCCTCGGCGCTGGGGCGTTCATTGACCGTGGTGTCGGCGATGAACACCGTGTGCGACTGGCCGACCATAAGGTGCATGCCGAACGCGGTGCGGCCATCGGCGACGTCGATCACGCGGCGCACTTCGCGCAGCGTCTGCGAATAGGTGCGGGTGACGCCGGTGATCATCGCATCGCCCTCCCCCAGCTGCAGCAACAGCGAGCCGAAGATGTTGCGGTCCTGGTTCACCATCCGCTCGCAGTCGCGGCGCAGATAGCCACGGCGCTGGAGCCGGTTGTACAGGAAATCGACCATCGCCGGGACGAGCGGCGAGTTGCGACTGTTGTGCAGTTCGAAGCTGTCGGGATCGCTGACGCCGAGCGCGCGCAGGCGATCGGGCACATCGTCGCGGCCGACCAGCACCGGCGTACCATAGCCACCGTCGCGGAAGGCGATGGCGGCGCGCAGCACCACTTCCTCCTCCGCCTCGGCGAAGATCACGCGCTTGGGATGCGCGCGCGCGCCTTCATAAGCGAGGGTGAGCACCGAGGTGGTCGGGTTGAGGCGACCGCGCAGCGTGTGGCGATAGGCGGCCATGTCGAGGATCGGCTTGGTCGCAACGCCCGAATCCATCGCGGCCTTGGCCACCGCCATCGACACGACCTCCATCAGGCGCGGATCGAACGGGGCGGGGATGATGTATTCGGGGCCGAAGCTGTGCGCCTTGCCATAAGCGAGCGCGACTTCCTCCGGCACCTGTTCGCGCGCCAGTTCGGCGATGGCGCGGGCGGCGGCGATCTTCATCTCCTCATTCACCGCCGTCGCGCGCACGTCGAGCGCGCCGCGGAAAATGAACGGGAAGCCGAGGACGTTGTTGACCTGATTGGGATAGTCCGACCGGCCGGTGGCGATGATCGCATCGGGGCGCGCGGCCTTGGCCAGTTCGGGGCGGATCTCCGGCTCGGGATTGGCCATGGCGAAGATGATCGGCGCCGGGGCCATGTCCTTGACCATTTCGGGCTTCAGCGCGCCGGCGGCGGACAGGCCGAGGAAGACGTCGGCGCCGACCAAAGCCTCGGTCAGCGTGCGGCGGTCGGTGGTTGCGGCATGCGCCGACTGCCACTGGTTCACCCCTTCGCGATCGGTGGTGATGACGCCGGTGCGGTCGCACATCAGCACATTTTCGTGCCGCACGCCCATCGCCTTCATGAGTTCGGTGCAGGCGATGGCGGCGGCACCCGCGCCGTTCACCACCACCTTGATATCGCCGAGGCTGCGCCCGGTGAGCAGGCAGGCATTGATCAGACCTGCGGCAGTGATGATCGCGGTGCCATGCTGGTCGTCATGAAACACCGGGATGTTCATCCGCTCGCGCAGCGTCTGTTCGATGATGAAGCATTCGGGCGCCTTGATGTCTTCAAGGTTGATCCCGCCGAAGCTGGGTTCGAGCAGTTCGACGCAGTTGATGAAGGCGTCGACATCCTCGGTCTTCACCTCGAGATCGATCGAGTCGACATCGGCGAAGCGCTTGAACAGCACCGCCTTGCCCTCCATCACCGGCTTGGACGCCAATGCCCCCAGATTGCCCATGCCCAAAATGGCCGTGCCGTTGGAGATGACCGCGACGAGATTACCCTTGGCAGTATAGTCATAGGCCGTGGCGGGGTCGTCGGCGATCGCCTGGACCGGGACCGCGACGCCGGGAGAATAAGCGAGCGCGAGGTCGCGCTGCGTGGTCAGTGGCTTGCTCGCCACGATCTCGATCTTGCCGGGCCGGCCCTCCGAGTGGAACAGCAGCGCCTCGCGCTCGGAAAACTGGATATTGGCTTCATCGGACATTTTGCTCTCCCGGTCGGCTTCCCTTTAGGGGCGAGCGGGCGCGGATTGCAACGCGCCTTGACGCAGCGTCATGCGCTATTCACGGCAACAATCGGCGCATGAAGCCATGCCGAGCGTGCGGATTTCCGCACATCGGGTTCATCCACACGAATCATCGGCACCGCAACCGGCCCCCGTTGCCGCATCGCAAGGGCTCGGCTACCCGGGCGCAATGACCGCCGCTCCCACTCCGATGATGGCGCAGTATCTGGCGCTCAAGGCGGAGTCGCAGGACTGCCTGCTGTTCTATCGCATGGGCGATTTCTTCGAGCTGTTCTTCGACGATGCGAAGATCGCCAGCAATGTCCTCGACATCGCGCTGACGTCGCGCGGGGAGCACGGCGGCGACAAGATTCCGATGTGCGGCGTGCCCGCGCATTCGGCGGAGGGGTATCTCGCGCGCTTGATCAAGGCGGGGCATCGCGTCGCCATTGCCGATCAGATCGAGACGCCCGAAGAGGCGAAGAAGCGCGGCGGATCCAAGGCGCTGGTCGCACGGGCGATCATCCGCGTCGTGACGGCCGGCACGCTGACCGAAGAGGCGCTGCTCGACAGCCGCAGCGCGAACTGGTGCGCCGCGATCGGCGAGGCGGGCGGCACGGTCGCGATTGCGGCGGCGGATATCTCCACGGGCCGGTTCGAGCTGCTCGAATGCAGCGCGGATGCGGTCGCGGCGGTGCTGGCGCAGCTCAACCCGGCGGAGATCGTCGTGGCGGAGGGGAGCGAGGCGGAGATGCTCGCCACCACCACCCGCCCGCGCGGCGAGTTCGACAGCAGCCGGGGCGAGGCGCGGATCAAGGCGCTGTTCGGCGTGGCGACGCTGGACGGGTTCGGCCAGTTCGGACGCGCGGCGCTGGCGGCTGCCGGGGGTCTGATCGCCTATCTCGACCATACGGCGAAGGGCGCCCTGCCCTTTCTGCGCCCGCCGCGCATCACCCGGTCGGATGCGTGCATGGCGATCGATGCGGCGACGCGCGAGAGCCTGGAGCTGACGCAGAGCCAGTCGGGGACGCGCAAGGGCAGCCTGCTCGATGCGGTCGACCGGACGGTGACCGGCGCGGGTGCGCGGTTGCTCGGGCAGGATCTCGCCGCGCCGCTGATGGATGTCGGCGCGATCGAGGCGCGGCTGGACCTGGTGCAGCGGTTTCACGAGGACCCGGGCCTACGTGAGGATGTGCGCGGGGCGTTGCGTAGCCTGCCCGATATCGGGCGCGCGTTGGGGCGGCTGGCGGCGGGGCGTGGCAGCCCGCGCGACCTGGGGCAGCTACGCGACGGGCTGGATGGCGCGTGGCGGCTGGGCGAGAAACTGGGGCGGCTGACGGATGTACCCGCACTGCTCGCCGAGCTTGCGCCGCAGCTGCGCGGGCATGGGGCGCTGATTGACTTGTTGCAGCGCGCGCTCGTCCCTGCCCCGCCGATCGATGCGGCGCATGGCGGCTATATTGCCGAGGGCTATGACGCCGCGCTCGACGATCTGCGCGATGCGGGCGCGGGCGGGCGGCGCGCCATCGCGGCGCTCGAGGCGCAGTATCGCGACCGCACCGGCATCGCCGCGCTCAAGATCAAGCATAACGGCGTGCTCGGTTATCATATCGAGGTGGCGGCGAAACATGCCGATGCGCTGATGATGGCGGATAGCGGCTTCACCCATCGCCAGACGCTGGCCGGGGTGGTGCGCTTCAACGCGCCCGAGCTGCACGAGATTGCGGTCAAGGTGACGCAGGCGGGCGCGCATGCGCTGGCGGCGGAGGCGGCGCATCTGGAGGATCTGACCGCCGCCGCGCTGGCGACGCGCGAGGCGATTGCCGCGACCGCGGATGCACTCGCCCGGCTCGACGTGGCGGCGGGGCTGGCGGAGCGCGCGGCGGAGGGCGGCTGGACGCGACCCGCTCTGGTCGAGCACGCCTGTTTCGAGGTCGAGGGCGGGCGGCACCCGGTGGTGGAGACGGCGCTGGCGCGGAGCGGCGAGCGCTTTGTCGCAAATGACTGCGTGCTGTCCGAACGCAACCGGCTGTGGCTGGTCACCGGGCCGAATATGGGCGGCAAATCGACCTTTTTGCGCCAGAATGCGCTGATCGCGGTGCTGGCGCAGGCGGGGGCCTATGTCCCGGCGGCGCGGGCGAAGCTGGGGCTGGTGGACCGGTTGTTCAGCCGGGTGGGCGCTTCGGACAATCTCGCGCGCGGGCGATCGACCTTCATGGTCGAGATGGTCGAGACCGCGGCGATCCTGGCGCAGGCGACGCCGCGCAGCTTCGTCATTCTCGACGAGGTCGGGCGCGGGACCAGCACCTATGACGGCCTTGCCATCGCCTGGGCGGTGGTCGAGGCGATCCATGAGGATAATCGCTGCCGCTGCCTGTTCGCGACGCATTATCACGAGCTGACGCGGCTGGCGGAGCGGTGCGAGGCGCTGTCGCTGCACCATGTCCGGGCGCGCGAGTGGAAGGGCGATCTGGTGCTGCTGCACGAGGTGGCGGAGGGGCCGGCGGACCGCAGCTATGGCCTGGCCGTCGCGCGGCTTGCGGGGCTACCACCGATGACGATCAGCCGGGCCAAGGCGGTGCTCGCCAAGCTGGAGGCGGGGCGCGAGAAGACCGGCGGGATCGCGGCGGGGCTGGACGACCTGCCGCTGTTTGCCGCGATGGTGGCGGAGGAAGCGGCGCCGGTCGATCCGTTGCGCGCGGAACTCGCGGCGCTCGACGTCGACGCGCTGAGCCCGCGCGAGGCGCTGGACGCGCTGTACCGGCTCAAGGCATTGAGTGACGCATGATGCGCAACAATGGCTTTTTCGGACTGTTGTGGGTGATCTACGCCAGCTCGCGCGAGGGGTTCGGCAAGCGGCGCGCGGCCGAGGTGATGGTGGTGGCGGCGGTGATCCTGGCAACGCCGTTGCTGATCGTCGCGCTCCTAATCTGGCTGCTGCTTCTCTTCATTTAATAGGGCGGATCGCGCCGCGCGCGCTGGGCCTTGGCCGCCTCGACCCACCATAGGAAATCATCGGCGAAGCGCGGGAAGGCGCGGGTGAGCGACGCCCCGCCCTCCCCCTGCGGCACGTCGTCGGCATCGATCGCCTGGCCGATCTGGCCCACCGTCAGCGTGGAGGAGATCACGACCATGCCCATTTCGCTGAGAGTCGGGTGCCACAAGGAATTGCTGCGCGCGCCGGCGAGCCGTCCAGCGGAGTAGCTGGCGATCGCGGCGGGACGCCAGAACCATTCCTCCAGAAAGTGGTCGGTCAGGTTCTTGAGGCCGGGCTGCATGCCCCAGTTGTATTCGCCGGTGACGAACAGGAATCCGTCCGCCGTCTTGATCTTGGTGGCGAGCGCCTCCATCGCTTCGGGCGCCTCGCCCTTCGGATATTCCTTGTACATCCGGTCGAGCATCGGGAGGCCGATTTCCATCGCGTCGATCAGTTCGGCGTCGCAGCCCTTGGCCGTGAGCTGTGCGGTCAGCCAGCGGGCGAGGCGGATGCCCATGCGGTCGCGGCGGTAGGAGCCGTAGAGAACGAGGATGCGGTCGGACATGATCGGCGGGCCTTTCGCTCGACAGGGCGGTGTTGACATGGATAGTTGGCGGCGGGGGAAAATCCATGAGCGAGTTCGAGTTCATCTTTGCGTTGTTCGGGCTGCTGCTCGGCCTATCGATCGTCGAAGTGCTGGGCGGCCTGGCCCGGGCGATCGAGGCGCGGTTGCGGCCCGGGGCGACGGTGCGGATCGGGTGGCTGACGCCGCTGCTGGGCGTTTTCGTGCTGCTCGACCTCCTGTCCTTTTGGCAGGCGGCGTGGATGACGCGGGACGTGGTCGGCGTGTCCGGCCATTCGCTGATGGCGATCACCGTCTTTGCCAGCGCTTATTATCTCGCCGCGCATCTGGTGTTTCCGCGGGAGCCGGGTGAGCATGCGGAGCTGGACAGCCATTTCTTTCGGGTTCGGCGGATCGTGCTGGGCGTCATGCTGGCGCTGCTGGCGTGCCAGATCGGATTTTATCTTGCGACGCCGGCGATGGCCGGAGTGCTGATGCGGCCGCTGGCAATCGCGCTGACGGTGGTGCTGGCGGCGCTGATGGTGGCGGCGATGCTGGTGCGCGGCCAGCGGTTGAGCGTCGCGGTGATGGTGGCGCTCGTGGCGCGCTATCTGGTCGTTTACCTGCTTTGAAATGAAAGAGGCCACCGGGGCCATCTCTGGCACCCGGTGACCTCCGACATGGTCAGCGGCCGGAGAGCTCCAGCCCGGGAGACCATGCGGACCGCTTTCGCATCTGCGGCGTCGTTGATTGGAGGAGGATACCTCCCGAACGCCAGATCGGATGGAGCGCCTCCGGCGGCCATCCGACGCAGAAACTTAGCGGCGCGTCTCCCGAACGAACTGAACCGACCTCACTGCTGAACCATGAGACATCGGATCACCTCCTTTCGCTTGTTGAAACGGCGTACCCTGATTTGGGTACATGCCCAATGTGGCGACTTCGGCAGGTGAGAACAAGTCTTGTAATTATCCGAAATTTATACGATTCTGGAGTTCTGGCGCGGATTGATCAGCGCCGACAATCCTCCACCACCCGCTGTACTTCCGCCCAGCTTGGCACGACCAGCGGCGCGAGCGGCGGCATTTCCACCACGAAGCGGCCACGGCTGTACCCCATCGCGTCGAGGATCGGGTCGGTCGCGGGCAGCGTCACCGCGAGATAGGGCTGCGCACCGGGTGTCGGACGCGCGGCAAGGCTGCGCGCGGTGGTCGAGGTGCGGATGGTGATCGGCCCCGCCGCCTCACCGCGCCGGGCGATCTGCACCTGCCGCGTCGCACGGTCGCAGCGCAGCGAGAGTTCGGGCTGATCGGCGCGCAGGCCGAACGACGCGATCGTGCCCTGCCCTTCCTGCCGGTAGCTCCAGTCACCCCGTGCAGCCGGCCAATCGCGCCAGTCGCTGCTGGCGGGCGGCGGCGGCGGTGGCACCGGAACGGGCGGCGGGGCCGGCACCGGGCGCATCGGCGGCGCCGGGGCAGGGGCCGGCGGAACGACGTTCGAGCAGCTGGCGAGAGCGACCGACGCGGCGAGCAGGGGAATGAAACGCATGGCGTGCCTTATGGGCGAAGGGGCCGCGTGGCTCAACCGGCTCACCGCTTCCCCCCACCCCATTTGCGCTGCACCTTGCCGAAGCGGGTCTTGCGCGTGCCGGGCTTGCCTTCGTTGCTGCGGCCCATCACCGGGGCCTTGCGGTCGCCTGCGGGCAGGCCGAGTTCTTCGGCCTCCAGCGCACGGATTTCGTCGCGGAGGCGGCCGGCTTCCTCGAACTCCAGGTTCGCGGCGGCGTTGCGCATCTTCTTTTCGAGTTCCTCGATGTACGCGCGGAGGTTGTGGCCGACCATGTGGGCCGGGCCGTCCTCGATCTCGACCGTCACCTGATCCTTGCTCGCGACATGGGCAATGATGTCGCCAATATTGCGCTTGATCGTGGTCGGGGTGATGCCGTGTTCGCGGTTATATGCCTCCTGCTTTTCGCGGCGGCGGCTGGTTTCGTTGAGCGCGCGCTCCATGCTGCCGGTGATGCGATCGGCATAGAGGATCACGCGACCCTCGACGTTGCGCGCGGCGCGGCCGATCGTCTGGATCAGCGAGGTTTCGGAGCGGAGGAACCCTTCCTTGTCCGCGTCGAGGATCGCGACCAGCCCGCATTCGGGAATGTCCAAGCCTTCGCGCAGCAGGTTGATCCCGATCAGCACGTCATACACGCCCATGCGCAGGTCGCGGATCAGCTCGATCCGCTCCAGCGTTTCGACGTCGCTGTGCATGTAGCGGACCTTGATCCCCGCTTCGTGCATATATTCGGTCAGATCCTCGGCCATGCGCTTGGTCAGCGTGGTGACGAGGGTGCGGTAGCCCATCTCCGCGGTCTTGCGGCACTCGACGATCAGGTCCTGGACCTGCTCCTCGACCGGCTTGATCTCGACCGGCGGGTCGATCAGGCCGGTGGGGCGGATCACCTGCTCCGAGAACACGCCGCCGGTCTGCTCCATTTCCCAGCCGCCGGGCGTCGCCGAGACGCTGACGGTCTGCGGGCGCATCGCATCCCATTCGTTGAAGCGCAGCGGGCGGTTGTCGATGCAGCTGGGGAGGCGGAAGCCATATTCGGCGAGCGTGATCTTGCGCCGATGGTCGCCGCGCGCCATCGCGCCGATCTGCGGCACCGTCTGGTGGCTTTCATCGACGAACAGGATCGCATTTTCGGGCAGATATTCGAACAGCGTCGGCGGCGGCTCGCCGGGGAGGCGGCCGGTGAGGAAGCGACTGTAATTCTCGATCCCCGCGCAGCTGCCGGTCGCGGCGATCATCTCGAGGTCGAAATTGGTGCGCTGCTCCAGCCGCTGCGCTTCGAGCAACTTCCCCTCGAGATGCAGCTCCTTCAGCCGCTCGGCGAGCTCGTGCTTGATCGCCTCCATCGCCTGTTTGAGCGTCGGGCCGGGCGTGACGTGGTGCGAGTTGGCGTAGACGCGGATGCTGTCGAGGCTCGCCACCTTGCTTCCGGTCAGCGGGTCGAATTCGGTAATCTCCTCGATATCATCGCCGAAGAAGCTGATCCGCCAGGCGGTGTCCTCATAATGCGACGGGAAGATTTCGAGGCTGTCGCCGCGCACCCGGAAATTGCCGCGCGCGAAGGCGGCGTCGTTGCGCTTGTACTGGAGCGCGACGAGCTTGCGAATGATCTCGCGCTGATCGGCGACCTGGCCCTTCTTGAGGTCGAAGATCATCGCCGAATAGGTTTCGACCGAGCCGATGCCGTAGAGGCAGGAGACCGAGGCGACGATGATCACGTCGTCGCGTTCGAGCAGCGAGCGGGTGGCCGAATGGCGCATCCGGTCGATCGCCTCGTTCACCGAGCTTTCCTTCTCGATGTAGGTATCCGACCGGGGGACGTACGCCTCCGGCTGGTAATAGTCGTAATAGCTGACGAAATATTCGACCGCATTCTCCGGGAAGAAGCTCTTGAACTCGCCATAGAGCTGGGCGGCGAGGATCTTGTTGGGAGCGAGGATCAGCGCCGGACGCTGAAGATTGTTGATCACGCTCGCCATGGTGAAGGTCTTGCCCGAGCCGGTGACGCCGAGCAGCACCTGATCGCGCTCGCCCGCCAGCGCGGCTTCGGTCAGTTCCTTGATCGCGGTCGGCTGGTCGCCGGCCGGGGAATAGTCGCTGACCAGCTTGAACGGCCGCCCGCCCTCGCTCTTTTCGGGGCGGTTCGGGCGGTGGGGAACGAAACCGGGGCCGGTTTCGGGCTCGGCAAGGCTGGTGCGGATCTGGATCGCCATGGGGGGAATATGGGGCCTTCACATGGGGGTGCAAATGGGGACGACCGTCAGGCTGACAGACGATGCTGACAAAAACGCCGGGGTTTCACGGCGGTTTCCCAGAGCGCGGGTTGGCGAACGCAACTCTGACGCACCGCCGCAGCGACCGTCGTAAGACTGCAGCGCGATCGCAACGCGGCGGTGAAACGACGCCGACGCGACACCGAAGCGACAGCATTGCGACGACGATGCGACAGCCGCGTGACGCGCGTGTGGCGGACGGACAGGACGACGGCGGCGCATCCGAAACCGGTCGAGGATGATGCAGCTTGCATCCGACGACCCTAGCATGAAGATCAGAACAAATAAAGAACAATTGCCGCTTTGTCTGTTGCGCTTAGCCGAGCCACGGTCCAGCATTGCCGCAAAATCGAGAGGAGCCCATCCATGCGCACCATCGCCTTCACCCCCATCGCAGTCCTCACCCTTGCCGCCTGTGGCAGCGGGGGCGTGTCCGTCACCAATGCCTCGCCCGAGGAGGTCGCGGCCAAGGTCGATGCGGCGGGTGGGGCCAAGTTCAATCCGGGCGAATGGGAGACGACGGTCGAGACGGTGTCGATCGACATCCCCGGACTCGAGGGCCCGGTGAAGGACGAAATGACCAAGATGATGCTGCAGAAGAAGCAGATCGGGAAGAATTGCGTGACACCGGAACAGGCCAAGTCGCCGCCGGCCGAGGTGCTTGCGCAGAGCAAGGGTCGCTGCACCTATGAAACATTCACCATGGCGGGCGGCAAGATCGACGGTACGCTGGTCTGCGATGCCGACACCGGCAAGATGACGATGAAGATCAGCGGCACGTTCAGCGACGATGCGTTCGCGATCGATAACGAGATGGAAACATCGATGCCCGGCGGCGCGCGGACGATGAAGATCAAGGCCAAGACCAGCGGGAAGCGGCTGGGGGATTGTCCGGGGACGAAGGCTTAGCATTCCTCCCTGCTGTGCAGGGGAGGAATTGGGTCACATCACCCGGCGATAGGCCACGCGCCACATCGCGAGCGCAATGCCCGCCGCCACGACCGCGAGCAACGCGCTGGTGCCGAGCGCGCTGATCCAGCGGAACAGGGTGGTGCGCAGGTCGCTGGTGGGCACGGCGAGGAAGCCGAAGCCATAGGTTTGTGCGCCGACGAACAGGACCAGCGAGATGATCGCGCCGAGCACGGCCGCATGCCAGGCGCGGCGATAGCCAGCAAGGTGGAGGACCAGCCAGAGCGGCCCCCCTGCCCCGGCGATGCCGAGTGCGGAGAAGATCGTGCCGAGTACCCAGGCCGCGGCGAGCGACACCGGCTCGCGCTGCCCCGCCGCGATGACGAGCAGCAGGACGACGATGCCACCCAATGCGCCGCCGAGCGCCAACGCCAGGCCCGCGCGGTCGAGCGTCGTATCGTAATGCGGCGCGGACGCACGCATTGCATGGTCATTCACCAGAAACCCCTCCCCGGTGCGCGCGGCTTAGCATCGCGCGGCAGCGCGGCTCAAGCGCGGAGAATACGGCAGTAACCAAATCCGGGACAGCTTGATGCTGCGCGGGCTTTGCCGCAGGCTTGGCCCAAGGATTTCAAGGGGATTCGCATGGTTCGCTCGTTTCACCGTTTCGCCGCCGTCGGGCTGATCCTCGCCGCCACGCCGCTGGCCGCGCAGGACGTACCGAGCGCGCCAACGCCGCCGGTCGCCGCGAAGAAGCCGCATCAGGTGAAGGCGCCGTTCGGCGCGGTGCGCGAGGACGAATATTACTGGCTGCGCGACGATACGCGCAAGAACCCGGAGATGCTCGCCTATCTCGCCGCCGAAAACGCCTATGCCGACGCGGTGCTCGCCCCGACCAAGCCGATGCAGGAGGCGCTGTTCAAGGAGATTACGGGGCGCATCAAGCAGGACGACAGCAGCGTCCCCTATCTCGACAATGGCTATTATTATTACACGCGGTTCGAGGTCGGCGGCAGCTACCCGATCGTCGCGCGGCGCAAGGGCAGCATGGACGCGCCGGAGGAGATCATCCTCGACCAGCCGGAAATGGCGAAGGGTGCCAATTTCTTCCAGATCGGCAGCAGCGGGGTCGGCCCCGACAATCGCCTGCTGGCCTATGCCGAAGACCGGATCGGGCGGCGGCAGTTCGTACTGAAGGTCAAGGACCTGACTACCGGCAAGACGCTGGAGGACTCGATCCCGAACGTGCAGGCAGGGTTCGCCTGGGGCGGGGATAACAAGACGATCTTCTACATCGAGAAGGACCCGGTCACGCTGCTGGGCAAGCGGGTCAAGGCGCATGTGCTTGGCACCCCGGCGAGCGCCGACCGGCTGATCTATGAGGAGAAGGACGACACCTATTCGCTCGGGCTGGGCACGACGAGTTCGGAGAAGTTCATCTGTATCTATTCGGGCAAGACGGTGAGCGACGAACAGCGCTGTGCGCCGACGGCGAACCCGGTGAAGTTCACCGTGCTGGCGCCGCGCGAGACCGATTTCCTCTATGGCGCGGACCATGTCGGCGACCGCTGGATCATCCGCACCAACTGGAACGCGCCGAACTATCGGCTGATGACAGTGGCCGACAGCGCGACCGGTGCGGGCAAGGCGGCGTGGAAGGACGTCGTCCCGCACAGCGCGAAGGTGTTCATCGAGAATGTGCAGCCGTTCGACCAGTATCTGGCGATCGAGGAGCGGTCGGGCGGCAACAAAAGGCTGCGGCTGCTGGGCAATGACGGCAAGTCGAGCTTTGTCGAGGCGGACGAGCCGGCGTACAGCATGGGGCTGAGCACCAATGCCGAGACCGGAACCGACTGGGTCCGCTATACCTATAATTCGCTGACCACGCCGTCGACGGTGATCGAGGCAAATATGAAGACCGGCGAGCGCCGCACGCTGAAGGTCACGCCGGTGCCGGGATACGACGCGAGCAAATATGTCACCGAGCGGGTGTGGGCGACCGCGCGCGACGGGACGAAGGTACCGGTGAGCCTGGTCTATGCCAAGGGGTTCAAGAAGGACGGCACCGCGCCGCTGTTCCAGTACGCCTATGGCAGCTATGGCTATTCGACCGATCCGGGCTTTTCGCCGATGCTCCCCAGCCTGCTCGACCGGGGGATGGTCTATGCCATCGCGCATATCCGTGGTGGGCAGGAAATGGGCCGCGCCTGGTATGATCAGGGGCGGATGTTCAACAAGAAGAACAGCTTCACCGACTTTATCGACGTGACCCGGTATCTGGTCGATCAGGGCTATGCCAAGAAAGGCCGCGTCGCCGCGATGGGCGGCAGCGCGGGCGGGCTGCTGATGGGCGGCATCACCAACATGGCGCCGCAGGATTATGCCGCGATCGTCAATCTGGTGCCGTTCGTCGATGTGGTGACGACAATGCTCGACCCGACGATCCCGCTGACGACGGGCGAATATGACGAGTGGGGCAATCCGGAGAACAAGGCGAGCTATGACTATATGCTCAGCTACTCGCCCTATGATCAGCTGAAGCGCGGGGCCTATCCGGCGATCTTTGTCGGCACCGGGCTGTGGGACAGCCAGGTGCAATATTATGAGCCGGCCAAATATGTCGCGCGGCTGCGCACGCTGAAGACCGATGCCAACCCGCTGCTGTTCCGCACCAATATGGAGGCCGGGCATGGCGGCAAGTCCGGGCGGTTCGAGCGGTTCAGGGAACAGGCGGAATATCTGGCGTTCGCGCTGGACCAGTTGAAGGTGAAGTAAATCAAAGCCCCTCCCCTTCAGGGGAGGCGCTTCAAAGCGTCGAGCAACCCGGCTAGCGAAGCACCATGGACACCCTCCCCGCCACCGACATCGACGCCGCCGCCGAGCTGGAGCGGCTGGCCGCAGAGATCGCGCGCCACAACGCGCTGTATCACACCGAGGATTCGCCGGAGATCAGCGACGCGGCCTATGACGCGCTGGTCCGGCGCAATGCCGCGATCGAGGCGGCGTTCCCGCATCTGGTGCGCGCGGATTCGCCCTCGAAGCTGGTCGGGGCAGCGCCCGCCGGACATCTCGCCAAGGTGCCGCATGCGCGGGCGATGATGAGCCTCGACAATGCCTTTTCGGACGAAGAGGTCATCGAGTTCGTGCTGCGCGTGCGCCGGTTCCTGTCGCTGGGCGAAGGCGACCGCGTCGCGCTGACCGCCGAACCCAAGATCGACGGGCTGTCCTGTTCGCTGCGCTACGAGAACCGCAGGCTGGTGCTGGCGGCGACGCGCGGCGATGGGCAGGTGGGTGAGAATGTCACCGCCAATGCGCTGACGATCGGCGACATCCCGACCGAACTGCCCGCCGATGCGCCCGATGTGTTCGAGGTGCGCGGCGAGGTGTACATGGCCAAGGAGGATTTCCTGGCGCTCAACGCCAGGCTCGCGGCCGAGGCGGAAGCGAGCGGCAAGGAGGCGCGGCAGTTCGCCAATCCGCGCAACGCCGCCGCCGGATCGCTGCGGCAGAAGGATGCCAGCGTCACCGCCGCGCGGCCGCTGCGCTTCCTGGCGCATGGCTGGGGCGAGACCAGCGCGCTGCCCGGCGAGAGCCAGTTCGCGGTGATGAAGACGATCGAACGCTGGGGCTTTCCGGTCCATCCGCTGTTCGTCGAATGCGTGCAGGTCGAACCCGCGCTGGCGCAATATCGCAAGATCGAGGCGCTGCGTGCCGACCTGCCATTCGACATCGACGGCGTCGTCTACAAGGTCGACCGGCTCGACTGGCAGGAGCGGCTGGGCAGCGTCGGGCGTGCGCCGCGCTGGGCAATCGCGCATAAATTCCCGGCCGAGCGTGCTGAGACGACGCTGCGCGAGATCGACATTCAGGTCGGGCGCACCGGCAAGCTGACCCCCGTGGCGCGGCTGGAGCCGGTCACGGTGGGCGGCGTGGTGGTGACCAATGCGACGCTGCATAATGCCGACGAGATCGAGCGGCTTGGCGTGCGTCCGGGCGACCGGGTGGTGCTGCAGCGCGCGGGCGACGTGATCCCGCAGATCGTCGAGAATCTGACGCGCGACGTCGAGCGGCCGGCGTTCGCATTCCCCACCCATTGCCCGATCTGCCAGTCCGAGGCGACGCGCGAGGAGGGTGAGGTCGATGTGCGCTGCACCGGCGGGCTGATCTGCCCGGCGCAGCGGCTGGAGCGGCTCAAGCATTTCGTCAGCCGCGGCGCGCTCGACATCGAGGGGCTGGGCGAGAAGACAATCGTCGAGTTTCTCGACCTGGGCTGGATCGCCGAACCGGCCGACATCTTCCGCCTGAGCGCGCATCGCGACGCGCTGCTGGGACGCGAGGGGTGGAAGGAGAAGTCGGTCGACAATCTGCTCGCCGCGATCGAGGCGAAGCGGGAGCCGGACGCGGCGCGGCTGTTGTTCGGGCTGGGTATCCGGCACATCGGCAACATCACCGCGCGCGACCTGATGAAGCGGCTGGAGACCCTCCCCGCCCTCGCCGCGCTGGCGGACGAGATCATCGCGCTGCGCGCGTCGATCACCCCTGCGCTGGGCGAGCCCGAGGCGAAGTTCCACGCGCGGCGCGACAAGGCGATCGCCGAGCATATCGGGATCGAGAATGTCGGCGCGGCGGTCGGCCATGCGCTAGCCGACTTTTTCCACGAGCCACACAACCGCGCGGTATGGGACGACCTGCTCGCCGAAGTCACCCCGCCCCGGTTCGTGGTCGAGGCGCGCGACTCGGAAGTGTCGGGCAAGACGGTCGTCTTCACCGGATCGCTCGAAACGCTGAGTCGCGACGAGGCGAAGGCGCAGGCGGAGTCATTGGGTGCGCGGGTGTCGGGTTCGGTGTCGGCCAAGACCGACCTGATCGTAGCGGGTCCGGGCGCCGGGTCGAAGCTCAAAAAGGCCGCAGAACTGGGGATTCGCGTGATCGACGAGGCGGCGTGGAACGAGATTGTTACAGCTGCAAGGTGATGCTTTTTTGCAACGCACAATTCGCTTGATTGAACTGTAACAATTCCGCAAAGAAGCGTCCCCATGGGGCAGCGTAAGACGGTGTAAAGACACCGCTTGTGCAGGCTTTGAACAGCCCATCCTAAGGGGACCAGAATGCGAAACCATCTGCTGATCGGCGCGGCTGTTGCTGCGCTCGCCTTTCCTGCCGCGGCACACGCGCAGTCGACCGGTTCGGTCGATTTCGAGGACGAGGGCGAAATCGTCATCACCGGTACGGCTACCCCCTCGGGCGTCGCCGGCGTGGTCCTTCCCGAGACCAGCAAGGCGAAGGCCGTCCTGACCGACGAGTTCATCCAGCGTGGTGCACCGGGTCAGACGATCAACGACACGATCAACGCGCTGCCGGGCGTCAGCTTCCAGAACAACGATCCGTACGGTTCGTCGGGCGGCACGCTGACCATCCGCGGTTTCGACTCGACCCGCATCAGCCAGACCTTTGACGGCGTTCCGCTGAACGACTCGGGCAACTATGCGCTCTATTCGAACCAGCAGCTCGATCCCGAGCTGATCCAGCAGGTCAACGTCAACCTCGGCTCGACCGACGTGGACAGCCCGACCGCCGCGGCGACCGGTTCGACCGTCAACTATCGTACCCGCGTTCCGGGCGAAGATTTCGGCGTGAAGCTGGTCGGTTCGGCCGGCGATTTCGATTTCATGCGCATTTTCGGCATGGTCGACACCGGTTCGCTGACCGCATCGGGCACCCGCGCGTTCGTTTCGGCGAGCATGGCGCGCAACCATTCGCCGTTCAACAAGGACGCGCAGATCGAGAAGCAGCAGTTCAACGCGCGCCTCTATCAGCCGCTCGGCGACAATGGCGACTTCCTCTCGCTGTCGGGTCACTGGAACCAGAACCGCAACAACTTCCAGGGTTCGGTGCCGCTGCGTACCGACACGGCGGCCGTGACCGGTTCGCGCGTCGTCGGCCCGAACTCGAGCAACCGCTTCCCGATCACCACGGACGAGCGTCAATACACCGTCGCGCGCTGCACGACCCAACAGAACCGCGTCACCGAAACGCCTGCGCAGATCCTCGCGGCTGGCTATGTCGATCCGGATGGTGCGAACAGCTGCGGATCGATCTTCGACGAGCGCTTCAATCCGTCCAACACGGGCAACATCCGCGGCGCATCGAAGTTCACGCTGGGTGAAGGTCTGGTCCTGTCGGTTGACCCGTCGTACCAGTATGTGAAGGCCAATGGCGGCGGCACGGTCGTCGCTCAAGAAGGCCTTCGCGACGTCAACCCGGCGAGCGGCACCGCCAACATCGGCAACTGCGCTCTCACACCCACCTCCGCAACCAATAGCTGCCAGGTCGGCTACATTGCTGGTGTGCCGTATTTCGGTCGCGACCTGAACGGCGACGGGGATGCGCTGGATACCGTTCGTTTGCTGGCGCCGAGCCAGACCCAGACTCACCGTATCGGCGTGATCAGCTCGCTGCGCTGGGACTTCATGGACGGCCAGTCGATCCGTATCGCCTACACCTATGACCGTGCCCGTCACCGTCAGACCGGCGAAGTCGGCTTCCTGCAGGGGAATGGCCAGCCGTTCGACGTGTTCCCGGTCAACGCACCGCTGACTGACCGCAATGGTCGCGTCCTGCAGAAGCGCGACCGCCTGTCGTTCGCGATCCTGCATCAGGTCTCGGGCGAGTATCGCGGCGAGTTCATGGACGGCAACCTGGTGGTCAACGCAGGCATCCGCGCCCCGTTCTTCCGTCGCAACCTGACCAACTATTGCGCCACGTCGAGCGCTGCGGGCTTCGTCGAGTGCTTCACCGACGACGCCGCCGCACAGGCCGCCTATCTCGCGAACGCTGCGACGCAGAACGTTCCGGGCGTCGGCACCTTCCCGATCCAGGGTCCGCAGCAGCGCATCTTCAACTATAACCGCGTGCTGCCGAACGTCGGCTTCACCTACACGCTGATCGACAATCTGGCGCTGTTCGCCAACTATTCGAAGGGTCTGCAGGTTCCGGGTACGGATAACCTGTATAACAGCTTCTACTTCCCGGTGACGGCGGCACAGGCCAAGCCGACGCCGGAAACGTCGGACAACTTCGACCTGGGCGTGCGTTACAACACCAGCATGGTGCAGGTGCAGTTCTCGGGCTGGTACACCAACTACCAGAACCGTCTTGCTTCGGCCTATGATGCGGAGCTGGATCGCACGATCTACCGCAACCTGGGTCAGGTGAAGAAGTGGGGCTTTGACGGCAGCGTCGGCTTCCGTCCGATCCCCGAACTGAGCCTCTACGCCTTCGGTTCGTACCTGAAGTCGGAAATCCAGGAGAACGTCCAGGTTGGCGTGACCACGGCGGCTGGTCCGCTGGGCCCGATCGGCACCCCGATCTTCGCCCAGACCGCTGGCAAGGCCGAAGCTGGCGCGCCGGTTTGGAACTTCGGCGGTGGCGCACAGCTCGATCTGGGTCCGGTGGAACTCGGTACGCGCATCAAGCGCACCGGTCCGCGCTATGTCTACGACACCAACGAGCCGGTTCGTGCGATCGTTTCGGGCACCACCTACGAAGTGTACCCGGCCAAGACGCCGGCCTATACGCTGGTCGACCTGAACGCCCGCGTGAACCTGGAATGGGCCGGTCTGAACGACAAGACCTACTTCCAGCTCAACGTGCTGAACGTGTTCGACGAACTGTGGGTGGGTGGCTTCTCGGGCAACCTGAACCAGGGTCCGACCTTCAACTCGGTCGGCGCGATCACCAACTACGGCAACGCGCCGAACTCGCAGATCGGCTATCCGCGCACGATCATGGGTTCGCTGGTCGTCGGTTTCTGATCGACCCGCTGAGCTGACAGAAACACCGCCGTCCCGGGTGACCGGGGCGGCGGTTTTCTTTTGTGCGGTTACATTCGCGCCGGGGACGGTGCGGGACCGTCGCTCCTTCAGCGCGAAAAGGTGATGCTATCCGATGACTTCGAGGACGGCGGCGCGGGCGATTGCGGCGGCGCGGCGGTCGTCGGGGGTGCGGCGGGCGAACAGCGAAAGCTGCGGGCGGGCCGGACGGAGAATTGGGGTAGGCTGGTGAGCGTGATTACTGAAATTCGGGGTCACTCGGGTTCCTGTCTGGGGATTACATTGGCCTCACGCTCGGCGCGGGCGGTTTCGGTGCGCTGCTGGCGGTCGGCCATGGCGAGCCAGGCGGCCTCGGCACGCAGATTGCGGTCGCGGACATTGTCGAGCGTCGCCGCATCGGCATCGGCGCGGCATTTCGCCGCATTGTCACGATAGGTCAGCGTCTGGGCAGCCATCGGGCGCTCCTGTTTCTGGGGGAACGGCGGGCGGAACGCAGAATGCGCCCCGCCCGTCGCGGATCAGTCGGCGGCCTGCAGGTTCACGGCGGCCATCTTGCCGCGCTTGTCCTGCTCCAGCTCGTAGCTGACGCGCTGGTCCTGGTTCAGCGTCGCCATGCCGGCGCGCTCAACGGCCGAGATGTGGACGAATGCGTCGCCGCCACCATTGTCGGGGGCGATGAAGCCATAGCCCTTGTCCGAATTGAAGAACTTGACGGTTCCGGTGATGCTCATTGGATATTCCTTCTTTAAGCGGCGCGCCCCGATTGGGCGGACCTCGAGCTGCGGAGGCAGGGAAAGAAGGAAGAAGGGGCCGCAAAGCACCGAAGACCGTCGATTTGCGACTGTAGCCGCCCCTATATGCGCGCACTCCCTCGAATTTACAAGGGCGGTGCCCGGGGCGGGGTGAGGCGGTGCCCCTTCC
>NZ_LSJM01000055.1 GCF_001557215.1 Sphingomonas sp. CCH9-E2
CGCTACTGAAGTGGCGGCGCGACGACGCCAATGCGGTGCTCACGAAGCTGACCGTGCCGGTGGCGGCAACGATGCTGGCGATGGCGGCGGTGTTCGTGCTGGTACCGGAGACGGGCTGGATGGAGCTGGTGGCGCTTGGTCTTGCCGCGGGACTTGCGATCGCGAGCTTCGCGCCGCTGTGGAAGCGCAACCTGCTGCGCACGCCGCTGTTCACCTGGGGTATGGTGGTCGCGCATTTCGGTGTGGCGGTGAGCCTGGCCGGAATGGCGGCGGACAGTGCGTTCACAAAGGAGCGACTGGTCGCGGCGGTCTATGGCCAGCCTTATCAGGTCGGACCATGGCGCGTGGTGCTGGACGGGGTCGGCCCAGCAATCGGCGACAATTGGTCGGCGGTCGAGGGGCGATTGACAGCGCGGCGCGATGACGCTCCGGCGATCCTGTTGCGTCCGCAGCGCCGCTTCTATGCTTCTCCCCCGACCGACACCGCCGAAGCGGCGATCAAGACCCGCTGGAACGGGCAGCTTTATGCCGTGCTGGGCGAGCAGGACGCGCAGGGCCGCTGGCAGCTGCGGCTGTGGTGGAAGCCGTTCGTGACGTTGATTTGGTTTGGCGGCGGACTGATCGCGCTGGGTGGCGCGCTGTCGCTGTTCGGTCGGCTGTTCCGCGAACGGCGCAATGCTCGGCGGCGGGAGGAGGCGGAATGAGCCGCTGGAAGCTCTGGCTGCCGCTGATCGGCTTTGCCGCGCTGATCGCCGTCGCGGTGTACGGACTGCGCGGCGGCGGAGAGGCGGTGGTGAAGTCAGCTCTGGTCGGCAAACCACTGCCCGAATTCGCGCTGCCCGCGATGGTGCAGGGCAAGCCTGGCCTGAGCCGCACGGACCTTGCCACCGGCAAGCCGCGGTTGCTCAACGTCTTTGCCAGCTGGTGCGTGCCGTGCATCGCGGAAGCGCCGCAGCTGATGCAGCTCAAGGCCGCCGGGGTGGAGATCGACGCGGTTGCGATCGCCGATACGCCGGAGGCGGTGGCGGCGTTCCTCGCGCGACATGGCGACCCCTATGCGCGGATTGGCGACGATCGGCAGCGCGCGGTGCAGATCGGGATCGGATCGTCGGGCGTGCCCGAAACCTTCGTGATCGACGGCCAAGGCCGGATCGCGATGCAGCATATCGGCGACATCCGCGAGGATGACGTGCCCAAGCTGCTCGCCGCGCTGGAGGCGGCGCGATGACTCTGTTGCTCGCCCTGGCGCTGGCTGCTTCGGCGGCACCGGCCGATCTTGGCTATAACCAGCTCCCCGACGCGCGGCAGGAGGCGGCGGCGACCGAACTGATGTTCGAGCTGCGTTGCTTGGTCTGCCAGGGCCAGTCGATCGCCGACAGCGACGTGTCGATGGCGGCGGACATGCGCCGCATCGTGCGCCAGAGGATCGCGGCCGGTGAACAGCCGGATGCGATCCGCGACTGGCTGATCGAACGCTATGGCAGCTATGTGAGCTATGACCCGCCGCTGACGCTGGCGACCGCGCCGCTGTGGCTCGCGCCGCTGGCGTTGCTGGCGCTCGGGCTGTGGATCGCGCGCGGCAGTTTTCGCAGGAGGCGTGGCTGATGGGATGGGTGATGCTGGCGCTGGTGGGCGCGGTGGCGTTCGGCCTGCTCGCACTGTTCGGTGCGCCGCGCAGCCTGTGGAGCTTTGGCGCGGCCGCACTGATGCTAGGCGCGACCGGCTATGCGCTGCAGGCGCGGCCCGCTCTCCCCGGCGCACCCGTTGCGGCGGGCAAGGCAGTGGCGATGGACGCGGAGGGCGTGGCCAAGATGCGAGAGCTGCGCTCCGCGATGTTTGGGCAGTTCACCGCGCTCGATTACGCATTCTACCCCGCAGACGCGCTGATCCGGTCGGGCAAGGCCGATACGGCGGCGCGGCTGATGCTGGGTGCCGTGCGCCAGACGCCGCAGGCGCCGGCGCTGTGGACCTGGCTTGGCATGACATTGGTCGAGGCGGATCAGGGGACGATGTCGCCGGCGGCCGGCCTCGCATTTCGGCGTGGCGTTGCGCTTGCGCCCAAGCATCCCGGTCCGCCCTTTTTCTACGGCATGGCGCTTGCGCGGGCGGGGCAGCCCGAAGCGGCGATCCCGTGGTTGCGGCGCGCGCTACAGCTTACCCCGGACGGCGCGAGCTATCGCGGCGATATTCAGGGCGCGGTGATCCAGATCCAGATGCTCGCCGCGATGCGCGCCCGGGCAGCGCAGCCACCCACGCAATAAATTCAGCGCGCCAAAGCCTTTTGCGCGAGCTGCGCGTCGACCAATTGAATCGCCTTTTGCACCGCCGCTTCGATCGACAGGAAGCTGGTGTCGAGCACTGCCGCGTCGGTTGCGGCGACCAATGGCGCTTCGCTGCGCTTGCTATCGCGCTCATCGCGGGCGCGGATATCGGCGAGCACGCGGTCGAGGCTCACCGATGAGCCGCCCTTGCGCAGCTCGGCATGGCGGCGGCGGGCGCGGATCATTGGGGTCGCCTTGACGAACAGCTTGGCGTCGGCGTCCGGCGCGATGACGGTGCCGATATCGCGCCCGTCGAGGATCGCGCCGGCGGGCTGGGCCGCGAACCGCTTCTGGCGCTGAAGCAGTGCCGCGCGGACGAGCGGGTGGGCCGAGACGACCGATGCCGCCTGCCCGACCTGATCGGTGCGCAACCACTCGTCGGCGAGGAGCAAGTCGTCGAAACTGGTTGCGGCGACCGCGTCCGCCTCTTGCGCCGGATCGAGCTCGTCGCGCAGCACGGTCGCGGCGACGGCGCGATAAAGCAGGCCGGTATCGAGATGCGGGAGGGCATAATGGCGCGCGAGTGCGCGGGCGATGGTGCCCTTGCCCGATGCAGCAGGTCCGTCGACGGCAATGATCATGGCTGGTGGTCGGTCAGTCGGTCGAGAGTGGGGAAGAAGCCCGGATAGCTGGTCGCGACCGGGCTGGCATCGTCGATCGTCACCGCGTCACGCGCCCCGAGTCCAGCCACCGCCATGCTCATCGCGATACGATGATCGAGTTTCGAGGCGATCTGTGCGCCACCGGGCAGCAGGTCACCGCCATTGCCGTGAATCGCCAGGCCGTCCTCAAACTCTTCGAGCTGCACGCCATTGGGCACAAGCGCGGCGACCATCGCTGCGATTCGGTCCGACTCCTTGACGCGAAGCTCCTCTGCCCCGCGCGCTACGGTGCGACCGCTGGCAAAGGCGGCGGCGACGAACAGCACCGGATATTCGTCGATCATGCTGGGCGCGAGATCGGGCGGCACCTCGATCGCCGTCAGCGGGGCGTGCCGGACCTGAATGTCGGCGACTGGCTCGCCGCCCACTTCGCGCGGGTTCAGCTCGGTAATATCCGCGCCCATCATCTTGAGCGCGGTGATGATGCCGGTGCGGGTGGGGTTCATGCCGACATTGGCGATCACGATGTCGGAGCCGGGGGCGATTGACGCCGCGACCATCCAGAAGGCGGCGGAGGACGGGTCGCCGGGGACGGCGATCTGTTGCGGTTTCAGTTCCGCCTCGCCGCGAATCGCGATCACGCGGCCCTGCGGCGTTTCCTCGACGGTCAGCTCGGCGCCGAAGCCGCGCAGCATCCGCTCGCTATGGTCGCGGGTCGGAACGGGTTCGATCACGCGGGTTATGCCGGGCGTGTTGAGGCCAGCAAGCAGAACGGCCGACTTGACCTGGGCAGAGGCGACTGGGAGCGTGTACTCGATCGGCACTGCCGGGCAGAGGCCGCGCATGGTGAGCGGGAGGCGTCCGCCGGGGCTGGCGGTGAACTCCGCGCCCATCGCCGACAGCGGATCGATTACGCGACCCATCGGGCGCTTCGACAGCGACGCGTCGCCCGTGAAGGTCGCGGTGATCGGGTGGCTGGCGACCAGGCCCATCAGCAGGCGGGTCGACGTGCCCGAATTGCCCATCTCCAGAGCGGTCTGGGGCTGCAGCAGGCCACCCACGCCGACGCCCGCGACGTGCCAGATGCCGTCGGCGTCACGCTCGATCGTCGCACCCATCGCGCGCATTGCGGCGGCGGTGGCGAGGACGTCCTCACCCTCCAGCAGCCCTTCGATCCGGCTTTCGCCGACCGCCAACCCGGCAAACATCAGCGAACGGTGGCTGATCGATTTGTCGCCCGGAACGGTAACGGTACCGCGAAGCGGGCCGCGGGCGGAAATGGCGAGGGGCTGGGGAGAATGTGCGCTCATTGGCGGCGGCTTTGACAGGGGGCTTGCGCTATGGCAAGGCGCGCGCCACTTCAGCGGGGACTAGTTTCCCGTCATCCCAGTAATTTTGAACGAAAAGGCATGGAACGCCACATGGTGAAGCCGGAATGGGGCACGAAGCGGAGCTGCCCGAAATGCGCGACGCGCTTTTATGATCTGACCAAGGATGAGCCGGTCACCTGCATCAGCTGCGGCTATGCGTGGGAGCCCGAGCCGATCCTGAAGTCGAAACAGCCGCTGCCGTTCGAGGCGGTCAAGGCGGACGCTGAAAAGATCAAGAAGGACGATACGGATCTGGGTGACGAGGATCTGGACATCGACGAGGACGCCGAAGGTTCGCCCGACGATGACGTCGATCTGGGCGGCGACGACGACCTGGGCGTCGATACCGGCGATACCGACGAAGAAACCTGAAACCTGGAAAAAAGCGGTTGCACACCGCGCGATGGCTGCTAAAGGCCATCGCCTTCCCGGAACGGATGGGGCCGTAGCTCAGCTGGGAGAGCGCTGCAATGGCATTGCAGAGGTCAGGGGTTCGATCCCCCTC
This sequence comes from Sphingomonas sp. CCH9-E2, assembly GCF_001557215.1. Lineage (GTDB taxonomy): Bacteria > Pseudomonadota > Alphaproteobacteria > Sphingomonadales > Sphingomonadaceae > Sphingomonas. Next base: position 4,799 of record NZ_LSJM01000055.1, read on the forward strand.
GGCTCCACCATCGATCGAGCCCGCAGAAATGCGGGCTTTTTCGTATCTGCCTTAGGTCCGTCGCCGCGCCGTTCCGCCGAATGCGACGACGTTGGTATCGCGCTGGTATCGCAGATGCGCGGTCGTGTACTGGCCCACCTCGCGCCAGAAATCCTCGACGCCTTCGATCATCTCATTGAGGTAATCCGGGCGCAGGTGGCGGTAGTTCTTCTTGTTCGTGCCGACGCCGGCATGCCCGGCCGCCGCGTCGATCTGCGCGTCCGGCACGCCGCGCTTGTGAAGCTCGGTCGCGATCGTGTGGCGCAGCGTGTTCGGGCTGCCGATGCCGCGCATCTTTGGCCGGCGCTTTGAGAGCGAGCCGCGCCCGGCTTCGATCCAGACCGGATTGCCGTCCGCGTCGACCGCCTGCTCGCAAATCCCGGCTTCGATCAGGCACGCCTCGAACGACGTCTTGATGCTGGCGGTGTCGCGGAAGATGACGTTGCCGTCCTTGTCTTCGGTCCGGTAGCGAATCGCCTTCCCGGTCTCGCCCTCCAGCCATGGCGCCAAGGTTGGTGCGACCGGCACGATCGAGCGGCGCTTCTTCGTCTGCGCCCGGCCGGGTGCGTTGAAGTAGATCAGGCCGTCGCGCAGCTGAAGGTCGAGGTCGAGTTCCATGATCGCCTCGCCACGGCCGTGCGTCGAGAGCATGATCATCACGAAGCGATGGACGTGCCATCGTTCGGGGATGCGGATGGCCGCCTCAAGGATCCGGGCGACCTGCTGCGGGGTGTAGATCAGATCCTTCGGCCCTGGCCTGTCCTTCTCCGACACGTCGGGGATGAACGGGGCGGACGGGATGATCTCATTCTCCCACGCATGGCGGAGCGTCGCGCGAATAGCTGCCAGCTCGCGGCTGATCGTCGCGCCGCTGATCCTGTGGCCAGCTTTCCGGGACGGCTGGGCTTTGCGCCAGTCGATGTAGCGCTGGCACAGGGCGCGGTTGATGTCGGAAACATAGGGCCCGGAGGTGATCCGGCCCGCGCGGCGCTCGCCCTCGAAGAAGATCAACCACTGGCGCACGGCGTCGCGCGCGCGCTGCGGGTCGGCGTTGTTCTTTTCGACATGGGCGAGCCAATCGACGAACAGCGATTCGACCGACGCCTGGGCGAGGGGGACGGCGACCGGCTTGCGCCAGGCGGCATAGTGCTGCGCTAGGGCATCGATCGCTTCTTGCGGGGGCTGTCCTTGCGGCCCACGGCCTCCCAAGCCTGTGCTCTTTCGGCCCGTTCGACGGCCGCGGCCATCGGCCCCGTCGACATACCAGCAGATGTTCCAGTCGTCGCGATCGGCGCGATGCCAGAGCCAGAAGGGGCCGAGCTCGACGCGGGCGGGGTTATCGTTTCCTGCGCCGCCGGGGCCGGATCGTCGTGCCATTGGGACGCAAACTCCTCCGCTGTCATCTCGCACAGCTTCGCATAGATCGGGGATTTTACCAACGCGCGCACCTGCGCAGGGTCGAGGTGCAGCCGCTCGCCATTGCGGGCCGCACGCTCGATCTTGTCGCGGATAGGGGCGAAGGTGAGGGTCACTCCTTAGCCTCTTTCGCTTCGACCGCCGCGATCGCTGCGTCCCGCGCTTGGCGATAACGAGCGCTCGCCTCGCGTAGCGCTTCGCCGCCCAGCTCGCGGCCGGAGGCGTCGGCATAGGTCTCAAACACGGCCCGGTTTAGAGCCTTGGGAACGCGTCGCCAGTGTGGCCAGCACATCAGTTGGTTCGGCTTTGCGTGCGCGGTGCAGCCTTTGATAGGGCAGGGTTTGCCTGCGCGGGTCATAGCGGTGCCGTTTCTTGCAGCGTTGCGTCGAGGAGCGCCCATGCAGCGGCCTGCTCGGGATCGTCGCTGTCTTGCCAGTTTGATGGGCGGACGGCGCTCACTGCGGTCAGCGCAGCGCGCAGCTGCGTGAGCCCGACGCCCATCGCCGCGCGGTCGAGATTGAGCTGGATCATGCCTTCCGATCGGTCAGCGGCCTCGCGCTTCCAGAACGCCACATCGGCGCGAAGCTCGGCTTCTACGGAGGGGCGGGAGGGGGAGGCGGCGAGGGCGTGCGCCAGTTGCCAGCCAAGATGCACGTTTTCGAGCGCATCATCGCCGTAGATATATCCACGACGCTCCATCTGCGCCCATGCGGCGACGAAAACCTGATCGTCGTGCATGTTGAGCGCGAAAGCGTCCTCGGCAATCGTCTCCCTCGGCACCATGACGAACTCACCCCCATCGGGTGCGGGCTGGGAGGCGAGGGCGGCGCGGACTTCGCTCGGGTCCATCGGGTCTCCGTGCTGATCCTTTGGCATCGCGGCGCGAACGATGTTCATCAGCGTTCCACCAAGGTCACCGTCATACTCTTCAGTGCCGTCGCAAGGCGTCCAGTCGGTTACATCCAGCTCCTTGGCCAGGAGCTCGACGGCATACTGGACGCCGCTGTCGAACACGCAGGCGGCGGGATGATCGAATTCTGGCAGCGGGCCGTGATGGTCCGCCCAAGGGGCAAGCGCATCGTGCACTGACACAGTACCGAGCATCGCCGCGATCTCCTCGACCCCGGCGGCGGTGACCATGATCCCGCGCGCGGCGGCGCGGCTGGCGATATCGGCAAAGTCTGGGGCGGGGGTCATTCTTCTTCTCCCGGCTGGTTCACCGCGTCCCATGCGCGGAAATAGATGACGGCGACCGCGATGGCCGCGACGAAGGCGATGGAAAGCAGGGCCTCGATCATTGGTTTGCTCCGGCTGCTGGCCCAGCGAGATGATCGAGTGCGCGACTACCGGCATGCTGGGTGCAGAGGTTGAGACCATCGACGCGCCAGCGCGCATTGCGCATGCAGGTCTCCGGATCGGATCTGCTGTAAGTTGCGCGCTTCTCGCGATATCCTTTGTAGCCGAGGTCATGCAGTTCGGCCTTGGGGAGCTGGCATTGAATGCGCTCGTAAGGCGGCCCGTCGAGGCGTTCGACAATCACCGGTCGAACCTCCCGCCTGCATGCTCGCGCTGGAAGCGGCGCAGGGTCTCGCCCGGCGTTTCGCCTGGCTTCATGCTGGCTCCGGTGCCGACTACCCCGCCCTTCCAAGACCCGCGCTGGTTGCCGACCTCCTCGTGGAAGCTGATCCCGATTTCGTCGGTGACCCGGCGGCGGACCGGGACGCCGAGAATCCGGTAGGTCGATGTGCAGCGCTCGCGGTGCAGGGTCGTCGGGACATGCTGCGCCTGTCCCGACGGCTGGCACATGTAGTGGAAGGTGTAATCCTCTGCCCACGGGGCCGGGCCCATCTCGGCGGCAGCTTCGGTGCTGTGCCAGTCGCGGGGCATCCGGTCGTGCGGGTGCCAGTTGCCAGACGCGTCGAGATACTCGCGCCGATAGTCGCCCCGGCGGCTATTCCAGCCCCATGGCAGCGAGAAGGAAGTGCGGCGGCGGCCCCAGCTGAGGGAGCCGTAGCCGCTCGCGCCGCCCCAATCCTGTCCGAAGCGGAAGCTCGCGCCCCATTCCGGGCTGTCGAGGGAATAGCCATCCTCGTCGCGGCGCGACAGGCGGATGAATACCTGCACGCCGGGGATCGCGAGGTGCAGGTTGCGTCGCTTGGCGACGGCTGCGAACAGCATAGAGCCAAAGCTGATCTCACCCCACCGGGTGCGATAGGACGGGTTGCGACCGCCCATGTATGCGCCGCGTGGAACCCCAAGCATCCGCAGATACCATGGCACCTTCCGATCCGCCCACGGAGCTCGCGCCAGATCCTCGGCTGCACGGCGGCGGTCGCGCTCGGGCTGCTCGCGCTGCCATGCGCCCTCATCCCACGGCTTATTCCAGACCTCATACGCCTGCAGCTTCATTGGGTTGAGGTCGGCCCAGTCGCCGCGAAACTGGATCGCGCGATCGTCAATCGTCAGAAATGCAGGCGGTTTCTCATGGGCAAATGCGAGGACCGGCCGGTCCGGGCGGGGCCGACGAGGTGAGGCGTATTCCTCCCATTGCTGGTCGAGCCATTCGCTCATCGCAGCGATGCCCTCGGGCGTCTTCGATCGCGACGAATAGATCATCAGGGTGAACAGCGCTGACGCGCGGATAGCCCACGGCCAGAAGCCGTTGGTGACGTGGCCGTAGATCGAACCGTCCTGCCACCCCCGGCCGTAGCTGTGGATGACGCCGTCGAAGTCGATGCAGATGATAGGTTTGTCGGACATAGGAAGCTCCAGAAGAGGGGTTAGCGCGGGCGGCTTTCGACGCGGCGGTCGGGGGCGGTGCCGGTGATGAAGTATTCGCGGTGTCGGCTGATCGCGTTGAGCCGATCGCAGTGAGCCTGCAGCTGGTCGGTCGCCGCCTGGGTGCCGCGCACCATCGACGCGCCGATCTGCCCGGCGAGGTCGATCAGTTCGCTGGCGCGGGGCAGGAACGGCTTGGTCGTTGCCCAGCGGCTGGCCGCCGCTTCGAGCAGCGATACCGGCACGTCGGCGAGATCCTCGGTCAACAGCCGCAGCGTGTGGGCGTGCGCCTCAAGGTCCGCCTGCGCGTTCGGCCGGTAGCGGAAACCGAGTTCAGCCACGATTTTCGCCACGGCCGGCGGCACGGGCTTCTTCCGCTTCGGCGCGCTCGGCGGCGCGGAAGAGGGAGAGGCTGGGGTCAGGGCGCGATCCGCGAAGTGTGCGATCGGCTGGGGCAGGTCGGTGGGGGGCATTGCGGCGCTCCAGGGTTGCGGTGATCCAGGCGGCTGGGTCGGACGGGGTTTCGAGCTGCGCGGCCGAAAGCGCGTCGAGCACGGCGCCATCGCCGTGGGATTTCCGCCAGCGTCCGACGAGCGAGCGGGCATTCCGGTCGGGCGTCCCGGCTGTGGTCAGCATGGGGATGGCGGACGCGAAGATGGCGGCGCGGATGTCGAAGGGTTGCGGAGGGGTAGGGGGCGCAAGCGGCGCTCCGGCGCCGGATGCGTTAGCATCCGAACTTTCTGTATCTGCTTCTGTATCTGAGGCCGTTGCGCGACGCTGATGCAACGTTGCATCGCCGTTGCGCCGCCGTTCCCGGTGGGAGCGAGAGCGGGCAGTGCTGCTGTCGCTCTCATATTGGCGGCGTGACCATGCGGCGACGGTGTCGCCGGTGGTGAGGCCGAGTTCGCCGAATGCGTCGAGCACCGCAGTCACGGTGTCGAGGGGTTCGGAGAGTATGACGGCGAGGCGGCGGGGCGTCGTCGCAAAGCGGCCGCGCTCGCCCGTCCCGCACGCGCTTTCGAGCAGCGCGTGCCAGGCGGCAATGGCCACCGACCGGCTGGTGCCCGCGATCATCGCGGCCTCCCCCAGCTTCGGGTCGGTGACGGTTCCTTCATAGGCGCGATACCAGCGGGTCACTGCTGCCCCTGCTGTTGCGTGGGAAGTGCGGCGATGAAGCTGTCGATCGCGTCGGCCATCGGCCGGATGCGCTCGCCAAGCTGCGCGATGCCAGAATAGGTCTTGGCGATGCCTAGCCGGTGGACGACCGCAACCGCGCGGGCGAAGTCGTCGTTGTAGAACAGCCGACTAACCTCGTGCGCTTCCAAAGCGCACGCCGCATAGATCGCGTTCAGCGTAGCCTCGGCGGTCTCCGCTCGGTCTGTTGCAGCCCTAGTCCGGCGCTTGACCTCATCCTCGATACGCTTTCCGATCGCGGCGCGTTCGTCGACCATCGCCTTTTCGATCGCCTCACGAACGGTCGATCTGGCATGTTCGTCCGACCGACGGAGCAGCGCTGCCAGAAACTCGGGAGACACCGGCACGGGATCGAGGGGGGGCGCCGCGCGCACAACCTTTAGGCCGTTGCCGCGAACCTCATAGTGCCCCCACCTCTCGGGCAACTCGCCCTCGCGGACGAGGTCGGGTGGGGTGACGATCCACCAATATCGGCAATAGCGAGCAATCGCCTCGGCCTTCGCCGGCTGGCGCAGCTCGTTGAGCCAATCGCTGCGGCTGACCTTGATCTCGAAACCCTGCAGGGCGATCCCGCGCGAGGGCCAGAGGCCCATTGCGATGGCGTCTGCCCAACGGCGAGCGCGACCGCCGGTGGCGTCACCAACCTCATAGAACAGGGCGTATTCCGGCGCGCAGAATTTGCGGGCGAGCGCCGCGCGGACATCGGATGAACGCATTATGCCGCCCCCCTCAGAACATAGCCGGCTGGCGCGGTGTCGGCGGCGAGACGAGCCTCGAGAGTTCGCCACGCATAGCCAGCCACCAGTGGGACGACGCCGTTTCCACAGGCGCGGAGGCGGTCCACCCGATCGGCCATCCCATCAGCCATTCTACGAACAGCGGGTTCAAGGTGCGGCGCTCGGGCGATGATGTTGGGCCAACGGGGGTCGCTGGGTCCGGGGGTAAGGAGGGGAAGTCCCGCGCAACATGGGCAAGCATGCGCTGATGCGACGCTTGCGTCGCCTTCCGCTCGTCGTCCGATGCGGTTGGCGTCGGCCAGTTCTTGACCATCTCCTGTAGGTCCGGCCCGCCCGCGCCGCGTTCCTTGCGCTTCGAATTGGCACCTCCGGTGATCGCCTTCGGGGTGGCCCAGTCTCTCGTCCAGATCTGCACTTCGTTCGCGAGCGGAAGGCCAAAGCCGTTCCCGTTCGTGCCCTTCGCTTTCGCTTCCGCCTGGCGCTGTAACAGGCGATCGAGATCCGCAGCCTCGAACTGCTGCGCACTCGGCGTTTGCCAATGATCTGCCCAGTCCCGGCTCACCGCCGTCAGCGTGTCCGACACGCCCCGGCTGTGCCGCCGTCCCGCGCTCTCCGAATCCTCCGCCCGCGCGGTCGGCCATGACGAAGAGCCGTTCGCGCCCGTGAGCGAGGCCAAGCTCCTTCGCGCTGAACAGTCCGACCGTAACGCGGCAACCCAGTCTTTCCAGTGCTGGGACGAGCACGCGGAGCTGTCCGTCCGCATTCCCCGGGACGTTCTCGCGGAAGAGACGATGAGCCCCGCTGCGGTCGAAGGTGTCGATGACGCGATCAAGCAGCCAGCGATCGTCGTCGGCCCCGAGGCCACGTCCGGCGACGCTGTTGGGCTGGCAGGGGTCGCCCGACACAACGCAATCCACTGCGCCACGCCATGCTCCAGCGTCGAATGTGGCAAGGTCAGACCAGATAGGCGCCGGATGGAGCCACCCGTCTTCCATGCGCGCGACCAGGATGCTGGCTGCCGGGGCTTCCCTCTCCACGTAGCAGACGGTGCGAGCCGCTGGCTCGGCCAGTCGGATGCCAAGGTCGAGACCTCCGACGCCTGCGCAGAGGGACAGGCAACGCCAGGGACGAAGAACCACGTCACGCATCGCACCCCCGCCCGACCAGCTCGCCATGCTCGCCGCCGGTGAACTGCTGCCAGTGGACCCAGCCCTTGCCGTCCGGGCACCAGAAGCCCCACTCGCGCTCCTTGGGGCCGGTCATGAACAGCGAGACGCAGCGGCCGCCATCGGGTACGATCAGGCGGTGCGTGTCGGTCGCCTGGCGAACAATGATGTCACCGGCCTTGCGCGGGACGCGCTGATATTCCAGCCACGGGGAGAACTCGTCGTAAAGCACCTCTTCATAGCCGCCGTCGATCAGCAGCGACGTGTTGGGCCATGGGTGGTCATGGCCCGCGCGATCGTCGTCGCTGCGCAGGATCTCGTGCAGGTAGACGTTGCACCACGGGTTGCGGGGGATGATCCACCATCGCCTCAGATAGGGGTTGTCAGCCGGGCCGATGACGAAGTCAGGCACGCGCTGCATGATGCCGTGTGCCCAGACGCGCAGGTCGCCGAGGTTGGCCATGGGAATGGGGGACCCGCTCATGCTGCCACCGCCTGCACGCGAGCGCGCTGTTCATTGGCCCAGCGGAACTCTTCCTCCACGGCCAGGCGCGCCTCGTCGTGTCCTTCGAGCGCGCGGTCGAACATGATCGCGGCCATCGGCAAGTCCCCGGCCAGCGCATAGCGAACAGCTTCGCGAATGAACTGGGCGTCGACCTCGCCGAACTCGGTTTCTTCAAACATCGATCGTTTCCCTCAGACACGCATCGGCATCAGGACGAGGGTGAGCCCGCCTGGAACCGTGCTTTTGATTGCGGTGGGTGCGGCGCCGTCGGTCAGCTCGAAGCGGACGGTGTCCGCGTCGATCGCGGCGAGGGCGTCGCGCAGGTAACGCAGGTTGAAGCCGATCTCGAAACCCGGCTTGCCGTCGAATTCGCAACCGACTTCATCCACCGCCTCGCCGTGGGTCTGCGAGGTGGTCGAGAGCGAGATGCGCTCGGCTTCGATGGTCAGCTTGGCCGCCCGGACCTTGTCGCTGGTGGTGACCGCGATGCGGGCGGCGGCGTCGGCGAGGGCATCGCGATCGATCACAGCCGCGCAGGTCGGTGCAGCCGGCATCACGCGGTCGTAATCGGGGAAGGTGCCGTCGACCAATTTGGCAGTCAGCACCACGTCGCCCGCGCTGAACCGGATTTTCTTGTCGCTGACCTCGATCTCGAACGGGATGTCGCCGCGGCTGTCAGCGAGTTTCAGGATCAGATTGACCGTTTTGGTCGGCACGATCGCGTCGGGCAGCGTTTCCGCACCTGCGGGCATCGGCGTGATCAGCCGCGCCATGCGATATCCGTCTGTAGCTGCGAAGCGCAGGCCGTCGCCCTTACCGACGTGCATGAAAATGCCGTTGAGATAGTAGCGGACCTCTTCGGTGCTGATCGCATGGCGGACAGCGCCGAAGGATTCGGCCAGCGCCCGGCCGGGCAGGGTGAAGGTGGCTTCCGCCTTGCCGGTGACGATGATCGGGAAGTCGCTCGCCTCGCGTATCGCAAAGCGCGTGCGCGACCGGCCTGACCGCACAAGGGCTGAACCATCCGCGATCTCGATAAGCGTCTGGCTCCCGGCGGCGAAGGTCCCGACGATGTCAGTGAGGCGCATCGCATCGACCGCAAATCGGAGCGGCTGGGCAGCGACGCAGGGGAGCGAGCGCCGGATCATGACGTCGAGGTCCGTGGTGGTGAGCGTCGCGCCGTCCGGCCCGGCCTCGATCAGCACGGTTGCGCAAATCTCGATCGTGTTGCGGCGCTCGACTGCCTCGCGCACCTCGCGCAGGGCGGCGGCAAGCGCGCCGGTCTCGAATTCAAGGGACTGGGCTTTGGTCAACGGTCGATCCTTTCGATAGCAGGCGGGCAGGGGTGCGCGGCGCGGATGTCGCCGAGCAGGGTGGCAATGGCGGTGGCGCGCGCCTCAAGGGCGGGGACGAGCGCGCGGATGTCGTCGGCGTTGGTGCCCCGATCGCCGGAGACCTTTGCGCGGATCGATCGCTCCTCGATGTCGAGCGCGCGGGCGAGGGCGGGCACGCCGAGATAGAGCGCGGCGAAGTTGATCCAGCGATGATGCTGAACGCGCTGTTTCATCTCGATGATGGCGGCGGCGGGTGAGCCGTTTTCCGGCTCGCTCATTGTTCGGGCCGGATCATGTAGAGGTCGGCGAACTGGTCGAGCGTCGCTTCGCCGGAGCGAACCATGCGGACATGCTTCTCCAGTTCTTCGAGCACGAAGGCATAGGCCCCATGATCGCGCTTCGGGTCGATTGCGCCGCGCGCCTGGCGCAGCATGTTGGCGAGGTCGATTTTCATGCGGAGCCTTTCACGCTGCACCAGCGCGACGCGCACCGGCTGGCTTCTTCAGGGGTGACGCGGCGCTCGCACTGGCTGCACCAGTCGGTCGTGCGCGGGACGGCGGCGGCAATGCCTGCGGCGTGCCACCAGCGATGCGCGGTGTTCGCGGCCTGGCCGGGCGTTTCGCGGAGACGCGGTCGTGCGCTCATTCCGCAGCCTCCAGATCGAGCAGGTCGAACAGGCTGGGGATCGATGCGGCCTTCTCGGCATCGGCGAGGTAGCCGCAGGCGAAGGCGAAATAGTCGGGGTTGAGTTCGGAGCCGTACCCGCGCCGCCCTTTCTCGATCGCGCGCATCGGCACGGTGCCGAGACCGGCGAAGGGGTCGAACACGAGCTCGCCCTTCATGCTGAACCGGTCGATCAGGCGATCGACGATGTCGAACTGCAGCGGGCAGACGTGCTTCTCGGCACCCTTGCGCACCTGCTCGGCGTTGAGCGTGCGCATCCGCGCGATGTCATCCCAGGTGTCATCACGATGCGCGCCCGGGGCGAGGCTCATGAAGGTGCGGGGGAGCTTGCCACGGCCGTCGCTGCCAGCGCGCGCCTCGATCGTCTCGCCGATGGCGACGTGCGCCTCATGATCATGGATCAGGTCGCGCGTCTGGGTCAGGAATTGCTTGACCAGCTGGCCCACGGGCATCTCGGCGAACCGACAAGCAATGTTTGACAGTTCGTCCGGCGTCGCGGGCCGGTTGCCGCTCGATCGCCAGAAGCTGTGCGCGTCGATCTGCCAGCGGGCGAGGCTGTAGTCGGCGGCATCCTTGACCACCGGCGTGTCGGCATAGGCGCGGCTGGTGTCGCTCTGCGGCTTGCGCAGCAGCAGGACGTATTCGGGCGAGCCGACGCCCATCTTCGTCCCGTCCTTGAGCATCTCGCTATAGGACAGGCGGTAGGTCTGGTTGTTCTCCCGGACCACGTCGGTGTTGACGTGGATCATCCCGAGGTACTGGAAGCCGTGCCGCAGATAGTGGAACAGCGCCTTGGCGTGGAACGGGTTGACGGTCGGCACGCCTTCCCCCGTCACGCTTCCGAACAGGATCCGGTCCTTGACGTGGATGCAGGCGAGGCGGCCGGGTGCCAGCGCGTTGAGCAGCGCCGGGGTCAGGTGGTCCATCTGGGCGAAGAAGTGATCGTCGCCGTCGGTGTGGCCGAAGTCGTTGTAGCTCGGCGTGTATTCGTAATGGTTCGAAAAGGGGATGGAGGTGACGATCAGGTCGACCGATCCCGGCTCAAGCCGCGCGGCTTCATCCACGCAATCGTTATGCGCCAGCGTCCAGCCATTGCCGGTGACCACACGGCGCTCGACGCCGATCGACCGCCGCAAGGTGGAGAGCGCGACCTCATGCTGCAGGCCGAAGCGGCGGATGATCCCGCTCATGCGCTCGGCCATCGCGTCATGCTGTGCCCATTTGGCCTGCAGGTCGCGGACCACCTCCGTCTCCGTCTCGGCATGCACGATGTCGATGCGGACGGGGTGCGGCTGGCCGAAACGCTGGATGCGGTGGATCGCCTGGATAAAGTCGCGGAACTTGAAGCCGACGCCTGCGAACACCGCGCGATGGCAGTTGCGCTGGAGATTGCCGCCCGCGCCCATCATCACCGGCTTGGCGCCAAGGTTGCGCAGCGTACCCGCCTTGAACCGCTCGACGATCGCCTCACGCGCGTCGAGCTTCTGCGTGCCGTAGACGAACTCGCTCTCCGGGATCGCAGCGGCGAGTGCCTTCCGCTCATCTTCAAGGTCGTGCCAGAGGATGAAGTGGTCGGCCGGGTCCGCCTGGACGATCTCTGCCACCTTGGCGACGCGATCGTGCAGCGTGGTGCGCTTCTCGCGGGCCGCCTCCTGCACGCCCATGGCGGCATCGCGCAGGAGGCGGCCTTGCCCGCGCGCGTCCGCGCCGGCATTGGCAATGTCGGTGGTGACCTGATGCCAGTGCACCTCTATCGGGGGCAGTTCGTAGCCCTCGTCGGAAAAGCCGAGGTCGCTGGGGCGCTGCAGGCAGATCGCCCAACTGTTCACCCACAGCCAGAATTCCTCCTCCTTGTGCGGGTAGAGGGTGAGGTCACCCGCCTTCTCGCTGTTGCGCTGGAAGAAGCGGGTCAGCGCCTGGCCGGTGTCCATGATGCCGAGGAACCCGGCGTAATGGATCAGCTCCTTGTAGCGGTTGGGCGAGGGGGTCGCGGTCGCGACGAAGCGATAGGGGACATTCTCGAACAGGGGCAGGAACGTCTGGAACGTCTTGGAGCCGTAGGAGCGCAGGCAATCCGCCTCGTCCAGGCTGACCGCCCGGAAGCGGTCGATGGTGATCTTGCCCTCGCGGATGCTCTCATAGTTGGTGAGGAAGATGCCACCCTGATCCCCGCTCGCTTCGATCTCGGCGTCCGACTTCACGAAGCGCAGCTCGACGCCGAGCATCGCAGCGTCGTGTAGAAATTCGGCGCGGACGCCGAGCGGCGCGACGATCAGAGCGTCGGGCTTGTAGCCTTCCGCCACTTCCAGCTTGCGCAGGATGATGTCGAGGATCTCGATCTGCTGGACGGTCTTGTGCAGGCCGAACGCCTCGAACAGTGCGCGGCGCCCGCCTTCGACTGCCCAGCGGACGATCGGGCGGACGTGGTCGCGCATCGGACGGCCGTCGACCAGTTCGGCGCGGACGTCGACGAGATCGCAGGGCAGGCCCGCGGGCTGCGCTTGGGGCACCTTCGCTTCAAGAAATGCCTGATAGTCACGCATGGGCGTCACTCCGCCCGGCATCGGCGAGGATCTCGGCCCATGTCCGGTGATTGAGAAAGGGGTAGCTGCCATCCAGCGCGCGCGGCCGGAGCGGTCCGGCGAGCGGGCGGGATTGCGGGATGGCGTTCGGTTGGCGCTGCGCGGCCGGGTTCATGGCTCCACCGCCTGGTCGATGCGCGCGATCTGCTGGTCGATCAGGCGATCGATCAGGTCGAGGCGGGCGTTGACATCGGCTGCGCGCGACCCGCGCGGAAACTCCGCAGCGAGGTCGAGCGCGGCGCGGCTGGTGACCCCGAGCGCGAAGCGGACGTGGCGGCGGATATCCCAGCGCGCCATCTCGAGGTCGGCCTTGTCGGTGAGGTTGAATTCGACGCTCATTGGCCGGCCCCGCGCGTGAGGCTGTCGATCGCGGTGTCGCGGGCGGCGTTGATGCGGGCCATTGCGGCTTCGGAGCCGCCCGGCCGGTCGGGGTGCGCGTCGATCGCGAGGCGCTTCCACGCGGCGTTGATCTGATCGACGGTCGCGTTCGGCTGGAGCCCCAGCACCTGCCACCATTGTTCGGGGGCGGGGAGCGCCTGGTAGCCGGTGAACGCTTGCTCGACCGAGCCGACGCCCCAGCGCGCCTGACCGCGCAGCGCCTCGATATGGCGGGCGAGGGCGACGATGTTATCCTCGGGGCGCAGCCACTTGTCGCACGCAAGGACGGTGTCGCGGCCCTTGAGCTTGAAATAGCAGGCGACGCCCGGATCGGACGGGCGGGCACGGTCGCCGCGCGGGTCGCCGTTCAAGTTGAGTTCGACGTTGGTCGACAGGACGATGCTACGCGCGTCGAGCAGCGCGAGCTCGCGGGCGAGCTGGTCTCGCGCCTGACGCATCGTGACGTCTTGTTTCTGCGCGTAGCCCCGCCCGGTGTCGCGCTTCTTGTGGAACGGCGCTGCGGTGCGGACCCGCGACCGGGGCCAGCCCTGCGGCCACCTCAAGGGATAGGCCGTGGTCATGCCAGCACCATCGGGGCGAGGATGGCGGCGATTAGCCAGCAGGCACCGATCGCACCGACCATTGCGGCGTCATGGCCAGTGCCGGGTTGCGCAGTATCGACCCACAGCTTGTCGCCGCCCGGCGCGACGATCAGCGCGCGCTTGCCGTCTCGGCTGGTGGCGAGCAGGGGGCAGGTGGTAACTTCGTAAATGGTGCGCATGTCGGCGGTGCGACCGACGACACGGCGGTGTTCGAACGTCTCGACGCGCTCAAGGTCGCGGAGGCGGGAAATGACGGCGCGGGCGCGGCGATCATCGCTGGCGCGGGCGACGTCGAGTTCGCGGCGGAGGGTGGCATTTTGCTGGCGGGTCCAGCGCGAGGGAGCGTCCGACGTTCCGACCCACGGGTCGGTCCTGGACGGCGTGACGCGCGGTCCGTTGCGCAGCGCGCGGTCGATTTCCTCGGGGGTGAGTTTCCACGCGGGTGGCGCGGACGCAACTTCCTGTTCGCGCGCAACGGGTGCGCGCGTGGTTCCGGTGGCCATCGGCCTACCTCCCTGCTCAATGATGCAGCGTCGTCCGCCCGGGGGCGATCAGCTGTAAGTAGGGTGATAGCCAGCGATTAGCCAGCGTGCAACATGAAATTAGCGCGCGGGCTAATTTTCTAGAGCGCTCTTCCCAACCAGACGGGGCGGCCGATCAGGCGCGCCTCGTTTTCCTCGCGCTCATACTCGGTATAGCGCTGGTTCGCGGAGAAGATGCGCAGCCAGCCTCGCTTGCCGGGAACGCGCTCGACCAACTTCACGACATAGGCGTCGCCGTCATAAAGCGCGAAGGGACCGGGCTGGGTCGGGTCTTTGTCGCGTCGATCGCACAGGATCTGGTCGCCGTGCAGATAGCCGGCATCGACCATCGAATCGCCGCGAACGTCGATCAGGATGAAGTCGCTCGGCTGGCCGCGCAGGCGCTCCTCGATCAGTTGGCGCGATAGCAGCGCGCGACCTGGCTCGCCCTCGCCGGTGCCGCCGCCGCCCATGCCGGCGAACGAGGGCAGAACCTCGATCTCAACATATTCGGGGTCGGATGCAATGTCGTCGGTGTCGCCGAAATAATCTGGATAGCGCGCCTTGAGCTTGTCGATCGTATCGACGCTGAGCCTGCCCGGTCGCTTGCCGTTCCCGACGCGCGTCAACGTCGTTACCGCCACCCCGATCTCTTTGGCGATCGTGGTGAAGTTCTTGTCCAGATGCGTCGCGAGCGCGATGAGCATCTCTTTGTCGCGTTGATGGGCGGTCTTCATAGTTGCTGATTAGCGCGCGCGCTAATCAAGTCCAGTGCGGATTTGCGCATTTTGGGTGACAGTGTCCCAAATTAGCGCGCGGGCTATTTACGATTAGCACGATGGCTATTACTGTTTAGCCATGCTGGAGACGCAACAGACATCGCCCGAGGCCGCGCTGATCGAGCGCGTGAACCGCAGTTCCTTCACGATGAAGGAGGTTTGCCGAGAGGCAAAGGTGGCCGCCTCGACCCCGTGTCGCTGGTCCTCGCGCGGGTTTGAGGCGAAGGGTTCGACGATCGCCAAGATGAATGAAGCGCTCGACCGCCTGATCGCGCGCGGGCAGGACATTCGCGCGGACGCGGCCTGACCATGGGCGGCAACACCTTGCCCGAACGCGGCGGCTACGGCTCGCCCGAGGCGCTGTCGCGGCATAGCGGCGCGCGCATCGAAGTGTGCCGGATGGTGTTCGCCGTCGTCGATTTCGACCCGTTCCGCATCGCGGACCTGCGCAGCCAGTATCGCGACGCGGACCTGCTGCGCCAGCGCCGCGCGGTCGTGTGGTCGGCCAAGTTCCATACCAACGCATCCTTCTCCGAGATCGGCAAGGCGCTGTGCCGCGATCATTCCAGCATCACCCGCAGCCTGGACGAAGCGCTGGTGATGTGGCGGACCGATGCGGCTTTCGTCGAATTGTGCGAGCGGATCAGCGAGCGCGCGGTGTTGCGCGGATCGTGGCGCACGCTGGGGCGCCAGCCTGCGTTCGAGTTTCCGCCGATCGAGCGGCCGCAGCCGGTGGTGCCGCCGCAGGTCGCGTTCGATTTCGGCGGTGCCGGGTGAACGAGAAGCAAGCGCGGTTCGCGCAGGAATACATCATCGACACGAACGCCACCCAGGCAGCGATCCGCGCCGGGTATAGCGAGCGCACGGCCTATTCGCAGGGCGAGCGGCTGTTGAAACATGCTGAGGTGCGCGCCGAGATTGCGCGGCTTCGTGCAAAGTTGAGCGAGAAGCTGGAAATCACCGCCGAGAATGTCGTCAAGCGGTGGTGGGAGATCGCGACGGCCGATCCCAATGAGCTGATCCAGTTCCGCCGGCGCTGCTGTCGCTACTGTCATGGCGAGGGTCATGCGTATCAGTGGCGGGACGCGAACGAATTCGCCGCGGCGCTCGCGGCTGCAAAGGATCAGATCGACCAGGGCAAGAAGGTCGGGGACGATGATGAGACGGCCCGCGCGTGGATGGACCGGATCCTCAGCGATGCGCCGATCGCCTCCAAGCTCCCGACCGATGACGGCGGCTATGGCTTTCGCCGGGACCGCGAGCCGCACGCCGATTGCCCGAATTGCGACGGCGAGGGCGTGCCCGACATCCATGCGGCCGATAGCCGCAAGCTGACCGGCTCGGCGCGTGCGCTCTATGCGGGCGTCAAGCAGACGCGAGACGGGTTCGAGATCAAGATGCAGGATCAGGGCAAGGCACTCGACAACGTCGCGCGCTACCTTGGCCTGTTCAAGGACCGGATGGAGGTCAACGTCACCGATCGCGCGGCGATGATCGCGGCGGCGCGTAAGCGGGCAGCGGCGAAGCGCGACGAATGAAGCTGCGCCAGAACCTTGAGGACGATCCCGAGATCGCGCTGATCGAGGACATCGCGGCCTTCACCTTCGATCCCGAGGGCTATGTAAATTACGCGTTCCCATGGGAGAGCGAGAAGCTGCCGGAGAAGGGGCCGCGCGTCTGGCAGCGCGACACGCTCAAGATCATCGGGGACCACCTGTCGAACCCGGAGACGCGGTTTCAGCCGCTGCGCATCGCGGTCGCATCGGGCCACGGCATCGGCAAGTCGGCTTGTATCGCGTTCATCTCCAACTGGGCGCTCGATACCTGCGAGGACTGCAAGGTCGTCGTCACGGCCAACACCGAACCGCAGCTGCGCACCAAGACGATGCCGGAGATCTCGAAGTGGCGGAAGATGTCCGTCACCTCGCACTGGTTCAAGGTCAACGCGCAGTCGATCGTCAGCCTAGAGAAGGGGCGGGCAGATCAGTGGCGGCTCGACGCGGTCACCTGGTCGAAGGAGAATACCGAGGCGTTCGCGGGCCTGCATAACAAGGGCAAGCGCATCGTCGTTATCTATGACGAAGCGTCGGGCATCGATGATAAAGTCTGGGAGGTCACGCTTGGCGCGCTGACCGACGAAGAGACCGAGATCATCTGGATCGCGTTCGGCAACCCGACCAAGAACACCGGCGAGTTCCGCTGGTGCTTCGGCAAGAACCGCGCGCTGTGGCACACGCGCCAGATCGACAGCCGTACGGTCGAGGGCACGAACAAGGTCTATCTGAACAGCTTGGTCGTTGCCTATGGCATCGACAGCGACATCGTGAAGGTGCGCGTGCTGGGGCAATTCCCCTCCGCGTCGTCGATGCAGTTCATCGGCAACGATATCGTCCAGCGCGCCCGCACTGCGGCGGTGCCCAAGGGGCTGCTGTCCGATCCGCTGGTGTTCGGCGTGGACTGTGCGCGGTTCGGTGGCGATCATTCGACGCTGGCGATCCGATGCGGCAAGGATGCGCGGACGCGGCCGTGGAAGCGGTGGCACCAGATCGACAGCATGACGGTGGCTGGTGATGTCGCGCTGCAGGCGCAGATGTGGAAGCCCGATGCGATCATGGTCGATGTCGGCAATATCGGCGGCGGCGTGATCGATCGCCTGCGCCAGCTGCTCAAGGACAGCGTGCCGGTGTTCGAGGTGCATTTCGGCGGCACGGGCGGGTCGGTCGAGTGGGCGGCCGGCGTGCATATCAACACGGTCAACAAGCGGTCGATGATGTGGGCGGCGATGCGCGGCTGGCTCAAGGCGGGCGGCGTGATCCCCGACGAGCAGGTGATCGAGGATGACCTGACCGGGATCGAATATACCTATGCCGGCGGCGGCGAGACCGAGATCGCGCTGGAGAAGAAGTCGCACATGAAGGCCCGCGGGCTGGCTTCGCCGGACGATGGCGACGCGCTCGCCTGCACCTTCGCCTTCCCGGTCGCGCCGCGCACGACGGCGCGGCGGGATCCTGCAAGCTACATCGCCGGGCAGGCGACGCATTATGATCGTTTTTCGGAGTTGAACTGATGATCCGATCGCGCCTGATCAATGTGCGTCGCCAGACTGTGCACGGTGTAGACCTGATGGTCGCGGACTTCCGCGATGGCGACGAGTTGGGTAGTGTGTCGGTCGAGGTCGTCGTTTATGAGGCGCATGGCGATGCGGCGCTGGAAGAGCAGGTCGAGGGGGCGCTGGCGGAAGTCGAGGCTCGGCGGCGGCGCGCGAGCGTCGGCCCGATGTTGCGGCATGCCGAGTTAAGGTGACGATTCGACAGCCGTCTGAAATGGGCGCATGATCTCCCTCCTCTAGGGGGAGGATGACATGCTCAAGCTGTTTGCTTCGTCTGTTGCCGCGTTCGCCTTATCCAGCGCAGCGCCCATCTGCACAACGGCCGTCGCCGGTGGCCAGCAGGGTTGCTGCTCGCATCATGGCGGCGTCTGCGGCTGTGCGGGAAGCCGCAAGAAATGCTGCGACGGGACGTTGAGCCCCAGTTGTCGCTGCTAGCTTGCGCGCGGCGCGCGCGGCCTTCGTGCATTAGCGCCACCTAGTCGGGCCGTCCCCGCATGACGCCATCTCACTGGAGATGGCATCATGTGCGGTACGCCCGACGTTCCCAATCCCCCTGAACGCCAATCGGCGCGTGCGCCGAGCGGCGATATCGGCCTGCGCATGGCTGATCGCGACCGTCGGCGCCGTGGTTACGGCGCGGCGATGATCGCGCCCGCGTCCGGCATGGCCGCGACCACGAACGTCCTTGGGGTCTGATGGCCCAGGGCGGCACCCTGACCCTGCGGCGCTCCGAGGATGACAAGGCGCGCGAGCATGCGGAGCATCGCCACAAGGCGATGATGCCGTCGAGCGATATCGTGGCCGATTGCTACGAGATCGCCGGGCTGTGCCTGCCGCAGCGGTCGCGCGCGCTGGTCGAAAGCCACAAGGGTAAGCAGCGCAACGCATCGACCAAGGTCAACCTCTACGACGGGCACAGCATCCGCAGCATGCGGACGCTGGGCAATGGCATGCTGTCGGGCATGGCGTCGCGGTCACGGCCGTGGCGCAAGTCGAAGCTGGAGGATGAGGCGCTGGGCGATAGCTATGGCGTGCGCGTCTGGCTGTCGGCCTATGACAAGCTGATGGACGCGGCGCTCGCGTCGTCGAACTTCTATGACGCGATGCTCTGCTGCTTCCTCGAAATGGGGGCATTTGGCACGGGTGCGGTGCTGTTTCAGGCGCACGATGCGGACAGCCCCAAGCTGGTCGCGCATGCGCTGACCTTCGGCGAATATGGCATCGCGCTCGGCGCGGACCTGACGCCGGACAGCCTGTCGCGCACCTATTCGCTGACCACGCGCCAGATGGTCGCGTCGCATGTCGCGGACCGCTTCGACAGCCGCAAGCTCGACTGGTCGCGTGTCACCAAGGCGGTGGAAGAGGCGTGGGACAAGGGCGACTATGAGCGCCGCTTTCCGGTCAAGCAGCTGATCGAACCGAACCCGGCCTATCTGCCCGGTCGGCTGGGCAAGATCGGCATGCCTTATCGCTCGCTCAAATGGGAGGCGGGGCAGGAGGATCGCAAGTCGTTCCTCGCGATCGAGGGGTATCGCTCGCAGCCATTCTGTTCGCCGCGCTGGGAAGCGCTGGCCGGGGATGTCTGGGGAACGGGTCCCGGCAAGGTGGCGCTGCCCGATATGCGCGCGCTGCAGCTGCAGGCAAAGCGCAAGGGCGAGGCGACCGACATGATCGTGAAGCCTGCGACCTGGGGGCCTCCCACCATCGGACGGATCGGCATGCTGCCCGGTGCGCATACCACGGTCGCCGCGGCGGATATGAGCGTCGGGATCAAGCCGGTCTATGAGCTCGATTACCGCACGATCAGCATCCTGCGTGAAGACGTCATCGATGCGCGCGAGTCGGTCGACCGCGCCAAGTATGTCGACCTGTTCATGGCCGTCACCAATATGGACGGGGTGCAGCCGCGCAACGTCGAGGAGTTGGCGCGGCGGCATGAGGAGCAGCTTACCCAGCTCGGCCCGGTGGTCGATCGCGCCAATGGCGAGGGCCTGCAGATCGCGAACGATCGCGTTCACGACATCCTCGCCTCGCGTGGCGACCTGCTCAACAGCCTGCCTCCGCCGCCCGAAGAGCTGATGGACGAAGAGATCCGGACGGACTTCATCGGCATCCTTGCCCAGGCACAGCAGATGCTGGGGATCAGCAGCACGGAGCGCGCGGTCAGCTTTGTCGGCAACATGTCGGCGGCATTCCCCGGCGCTGCGGACAACATCGATCCCGATGCGATCGTGCGCGATTATTGGCAGCGCGTCGGGGCGATCCCGGCGGGTATGCGCGACGCCAAGGCGGTGGAGGCGATGCGGGCGCAGCGCGCGCAGGCGGAGAATGCCGAGCGCATGGCGGCGATGATGCCGGCGGCGCGCGATGGCGCGGACGCGGCGCGGCTGCTGTCCGAAGCGGATACCGGGACCGGATCGCTGCTTGAGAGGCTGGTCGGGTGAGCCGCCGCGCCAGTCAGGAAGAGCTCGATATGCAGCTGCTGATGCGCAACGCGGCGTTCCGACGCTTTTTGTTGCGTGTTTGTTCTCATGCCGGTATATGGCGTTCAACAGCCGGAGCCGATCAGGTCCTTCTCATGGAAGGACGCAGGTCTCTGGGGTTGGACATTCTTACCGAGGCTGCAGCGGGCGTGCCCCGCGCAACGAGCGTCGAGCATGTGCTCGCCGTCATCCTCACCGAATCCACCCCCAAGGAGACCGACGATGCGGAAGCCCGCGATCAATCCCTTTCTGATTAACCGTCTGGCGCTGTCGCCGGTCGAGCGCGCCATGGGCCGCGTCATGCGCGCGCCTGACGGCCATGCCGATGGCGGCGCGGCCGATGCGTCCGCGACCGCCGCAGCGAACGCCGCAGCGAACGCGCAGGATCCTGCAGCCGCCGCCGACCCGGGTGCAGCGGATGCGGCCGCGCAGGCGGCGCAGGGCGATCAGCAGCAGGGGGCGGGCGATGGCGACGCAAAGGCCGATGGCGAAGACGGTTCCTTCCTTGGCACCGCTGGACAAGGTGAAGGGCAGGAAGGCGCGGAGGGCGAGGGCGAAAAAGACACGGGCGGCGATGAAGGCGCTGCTGCGGGCGCTCCCGAGAAATATGAGCTGACGCCGCCCGAAGGGTTCGAGGCGATCGATCCCGCGCTGATGGGCGAAGCCGAGCCGGTGCTGCGCGAGCTGAACCTGTCGAACGAACAGGCACAGAAGCTGGTGCCGCTGGTCGGCAAGGCGATCCAGGACGCGGTCGCGAAGGCGAACGATGCCGGGGCGCAGCAGGTCGCCGATATGCGCAAGGGCTGGGCCGACGCGTTCGACGCGGATCCAGAGATCGGCGGCGCGAACCGCAAGGCGACCGAGGCGTCCGCCGCGCGCGCGTTCGATCACTATGGTCTCAAGCCCGGCGAAGGGCTGCGCCAGCTGCTCGACGAAAGCGGGATCGGCAACCATCCTGACATGATCCGCTTTGTGGCGCGCGTTGGTCGCGACCTGGCGGAGGGTAGCTTCGAGCGCGGTGACACCGTGCCGCAACCGAAGACGCCGGAGCAGAAGCTCTATGGCGAAGAGTTCCAACCGAAAGGGTAGCATATGGGTGTACGCAACGGGGCGCTTGCGACGCTGGTCGATGTCACCGCCACTTATGGCGAGGCCGGTGAAGCACAGGGTGAGGTCGCCGAAATCCTCACCAAGGACAATCCTGTCCTTGAAGATCTTCCGTGGAAGGAGGGCAACCTTCTGACGGGTGAGCGCACCTGGGTGCGCACGGGTAAGCCGACGCCGCAGTATCGCCGGTACAATCAGGGCGTCGCCAAGTCGAAGGGCACGGTCGGTTCGTTCGACGAAACCGCCGCGCAGCTGGCTGGCGCGTCGCAGATGGATCGCGGGCTCGCGATCCTCGGCGGCAATCCGGCCAAGGCGCGGATGTCGTTCGCCAAGCCGTGGCACGATGCCATGAACGAGACGTTCGCAGAGCGCCTGTTCTACGGGAACGCGTTCTTCGAGTCGAAGGAGTTCACCGGTCTCGCGCCGCGCTTCAACGATCTGTCGGGTCCGACGAAGAGCCAGATCATCGATTGCCAGGGCTCCGGCATCGACAATCGGTCGATGTGGCTGATCAACTGGGATCTCGACAAGGTCGGCGGCCTGTATCCGAAGGGCACGAAGGCGGGCCTGCTGCACATGGACACCACCGCCAACAAGGCGCTGGGTCCGGACGGCTACCCGATCGGCGACGTCGTCCAGGACGAAAACGGCAACGACTATCTCGCCTACACCGACTGGTGGCAGTGGGATCATGGCCTGTTCGTCAAGGATCCGCGCGCCGTCGTCCGCGCCGCGAATATCGACTATTCGCTGCTGACGCCGAACCGCAGCACCGGTGCCGATCTGGAAGACGTGATGGTGCAGATGTACCACCGCTGCCAGCATATCGGCCCCAACGCCGCCTACTATGTTCCCGGCCCGCTCGGCGCGATCATCCACCGTCAGGCGCTCAACGATGCGCGCCAGGGCCGTGGCATGCTCGGCTTCGACGAGGTCGGCGGCAAGAAGGTGCCGACCGTGCTCGGCGTCCCCATCCGCTCGCTCGATGTGCTGAACATCGACGAAGCCCGCGTCGTCTAAGGAGGCACCATGAACACCGACAAGGAACTGCTCTGCTCCGAGAAGCAGGCGATCACCGCCGATGCGGTCTCGACCGATGCCATCCTGATGAAGGGGCTTCTGGGCGCGGACCGCAGCCGCAACCTGCGTGCGTTCTGCCAGATCGAGGCGGATTTCACTCCGGACGGGTCGGCCACCGGCATCACGTTCGAGATCATCCAGGCGGATAACGCCGCGCTGACCACGAACGTGCAGTCGCTCTACTCGACCGGCGCGATCGCCAACGGGTCGAGCAACGTCAACCTGAAGGCTGGCAAGCGCGTCATCGACGTGCCGCTGCCCAAGGTGACGAAGGACTATCTCGGCTTCCGCTACACCACCAACGTCGGGGATTACACCACCGGCAAGGTGACCGCGGGCCTTGTGGTCGGCACCGACACCGCCCTCGCCGAACGTCCGATCGGCGAACTGCACGGCTACTAAGGGAGAGCCTCGATGGAAAAGATGATCCTCGACCGCAAGCGCTTCATCGGCGGGCGTCTGGCGCAGGAAGGTGAAGAGATCGACCTCGACGAAAAGGGCGGCTTCATGCCGGCCGGTTCGACGCCGGTCGATCAGATGACGACCGAGCAGCTCGAAGCGATCCTCGCCAAGCGCAAGAAGGAAGAGGGCAAGGCTGCAAAGCCCCAGCTCGACCATGACAGCGATGGCAAGGCGGGCGGTTCGAAGCCGCGCGCCGCGGCGGGCGCGAAGGCCGCCAAGGCAACGGGTGGAAAGACGCCTGCTCCGGCACCGACGCCGCCGGTCAAGCCGAGTGAGGGCGACGAGCTGTCGCTCGACGGCAAGGACCGGGCCGCGCTGATCGAGGTGGCTGGGCGCGAAGGCGTCGAGTTCGCGGAAGATGCGACCGACGACGAAATCCGCTCCGCAATCATTGCGAAGCGCGACGACGCCTGATCGGGGCTGCGTTGACTGACGGAAGCGGGGCGGCCTTCGGGTCGCCCCGTTTTTGTTTGTGCGTTCGCCGCGCGCGTCAGGTTGCGGCGGCATAGCTGGGGCATGGCATATTCCCGGCTCCAGATCTGGAACATGGCGCTGGCGCAGGTTCCGGCCAAGCGCGTCGATACGATCGATGAAGCCTCGATCGAGCGCGAAGCCTGTTCCGACGCCTATGAGAACGCGCTGCAGAAGCTGCTCGAAGGTAGCGATTACGACTTCGCCACGGTGCGCGCGCCGCTGGCGGTCGCAGTCAATGATCGTCCGGCCGAATGGCCCTATGCCTATGCGTTGCCGGCCGATCTGGCCAAGCCGCTTTACCTGTTGCCCTATGACAGCGCGACGGCTGGCAACGCCGTCTATTCGTGGGTGGGCCGTGCGCGCGGGTTCGAGGGGCGTGCGCCAATGCGCATTGCAGGCAATCGGCTCTACGCGCGGGTCGAGAATGCGGTGCTGGAATTTGTGTCCAGCGCGCCGCCGGAGAGCCGCTTCACCGCGAAGTTCGTCGATGCACTGGTGCTGGAGCTGGCGTCGCGCATCGTCATGCCGATCAACAAGGACAAGCGTCGCCAAGGCGACCTGATCCGTCTGGCGGAGGTCGCGCGACAGCGCGCCGAGGCGGAGAATATGAACCGCGACCGCGAAACGACGCGGGACTTCGTGCCCGACATCCTGCTCGCGCGGGAAGGATATGGAGATTTCCTGTGATCGAGCGCATCGGCGTGCAACCCGTCATCGTCACTGCCAGCCCCGCCATGGCGCGCCAGTCCTACCGGGTAACCGAGAGCGGGGAGGACGGGGCGGTCTCGCTGGAAGTCAGCTGTTCCAATGACCTGAGCATGCCGGGCAACGGCAACTACCTGCATTGGGCGAGCGACGCGGCCGGGCCATTCAAGGTCGAACGGTCGACCGGCGGCGTGTTCGTCGAGATCGCGTCGGTCGAGGCGCAATTCTACATGGATGCCGGCTGATGGTCGGGTCGCGCGTCGGGCTTCACAATTTCAGCCGCGGTATCCTGTCAAAGGAGCTGTGGGGCCGCGTCGATATCGCGCCCTACAGCGCGGGCGTGCGCCAAGCGATCAATATGCTGATCCTGAAATATGGCGGCCTGACCAAGCGACCGGGCACGCGGCTGGTCTATGAGATCAAGGATGGCGAGCAGCGGCTGATCCCGTTCGAGGGTGCATATGACGCCAACTATGCGATGATGCTGGGGCAGGCGACGATGCGCCTGGGCGCGGGTGGCGGCATGGTGCTGGAAGAGCGCCTGACCGTCGAGGCGGCAAGCAACACGAATCCGGTCGAGATCACCGCATCCTTCCACGGCTTTGCGGACGGCGATGAGGTGTTTTTCACCGGCATCGAGGGCATGATCGAACTCAACGGCCTGTTGCTGCCCGTGACCGTCACCGGCGAGGATACGTTCACGGTGCCGGTGGATGGTACCGGCTTCGGCGTGTTCACCGGAGACACCGGGGGTGCGATCCGAACCGAAGAGCCCGCGCCACCGCCACCGCCTCCGCCGGTGCCGGATCCTGTTCCGCCGCCTCCGCCTCCGCCTGTTGGCGGCGGTGGTGGTGGCATCCGCGACTATGAGGTTCTGCAGTGAGCGTCGCTCGGGTCTATCGGGCGCCAACGCCTTACAATGCGGTTGAGCTGGCCGAGCTCGACTATGTCCAGGCGTTCGACATCGTCTATCTGGCGCATCTCGACCATGATCCGACGAAGCTGGTGCGCTCCGGTCACACCGACTGGAGCTTCGCGACGATCAATGTCGGCCCGACGATCGATCCCCCGACGGGGGTCGGTGTCACCGCGACCGCCGCGAACACGGACGCTGACAATGGCGGCGACGCATATTTCCCCCAGCCAGCCTCCTATGTGGTGACGGCGATCGACGACGCGACCGGGCAGGAAAGTCGGCCATCGGCATCGGCGAGCGCCAGCAACGACCTGACGCTCAAGCGGAACAAGAACGTCGTCGCGTGGAGCGTGGCCACGGGCGCGGGGCGCTATCGCATCTACAAGGCTGAAAATCAGCAGTCGTTCGGGTTCATCGGCGAGACCACTGGGACCAGCTTCACCGACGACAACATCGCGCCCGACCTGACCGATGGTCCGCCGGAGGCGTTCAACCCCTTCGCCGGCGAGAATGACAAGCCATCGCGCGTTACCTTTTATGAGCAGGGCCTGTTCTGGGCGCGGACGCGCGCCAACCCGAACGGGCTGTATCGTTCGCGCACGGCCGACTTCGAGAATTACGACATCGCCCGGCCGGTGCGAGAGGATGACAGCATCACGATGCGCATCCAGGCGCAGAAGGTGAACGCGATCCATGCGCTGGTGCCGCTCACCAACCTGATCGCGCTGACCGGCGATGGCGTGTTCGTACTCACCGGGTCCAATCAGGATTACATCTCGGCCGCCCCGCCGCCGCTCGCCAAGCGCCAGTCCGGCCGGGGGGTGTCGCGGCTCAAGCCGCTCGTGCTCGACGAGGTCGTTTTCTACATGCCGGCGATCGGGTCGAGCGTCCGCAGCCTCGGCTTCACCTTCGAGATTGATGGCTATCGCTCGAACGACGTGTCGATCTTTTCGCCCGGGCTGTTCACCGGGTTCAGCATCACGAGCTGGACCTATGCGGAGGAGCCGCTGTCGGTCATCTGGTCCGCGCGCTCCGACGGCAAGATGCCGACCTTTACCTGGCAGCAGGAGCAGCAGGTCTGGGGATGGACGCTGTGCGAGACCGATGGCGTCGTCGAGCAGGTGTGTGCGGTGCCGGAGGGCGGGGAGAGCCGCGTCTATCTTGTTGTCCGCCGCAGGATTGCGGGGGAGGAGCGCCGGTTCCTTGAACGCATGGCGGCGGCGCGTTGGGCGGACGTCCGCGACAGCTGCTACGTCGACTGCGCGGTGACATTCCAGCCGGAGGCGGCGACGTCTCGCTTCTATGTCCCGCATCTGGCCGGCGCGACGGTCAACGCGATCGCCGATGGGTTTTCGATCAAGGGCCGGGTTGTCGGCGAGGACGGCTGGGTCGAGCTTGGCTACGACGTCGAAACTGTGGTGACGATCGGTCTGCCTTTCGAGGCGCTAGTCGAAACCCTGCCCGTCGTGCCGCAAACGGACAGCGGCTTCGCGCGCGGCAAGCGCCAGCAGCTCGGCGATATCGTTCTGCAGGTAGCCGATACCCGCATCGGGAGCGTGGAGACCGGTCGGCGCATCGAGAAGATGTATGCGGCGAAGGCGCGCAGCAAGGAGCCGCTCGGCACGCCCACGGCGCTATTCACCGGCGCGCTCGATACCGCGACCGAGGCGGTGACCGCTGGCGAGGCGACGCTGTTTATTCGGTCCAGCGACCCGCTGCCCTTCACGATGACGGCGGTGTATCTTGACCTGCAAATCCACGAGAGCGAATGATGCGCGTGGAGCTTCGACCTGCCAGCCCGGCGCATATCGGATCGATCGCCGCCCGGATGCGAGACGCGGACCGGATCGAGTGTGCTGCTTTTCGGCTCACCCCCAAGGATGCACTGCGCCAGGCGCTGCGCGGCGCATCGATCGCCGCGACCGCATTCGTCGATGGTCGGCCGGAAGCGATGCTCGGCGCAAGTTGCCTCAACGCAATCGAGGGGACTGGGCGGCCGTGGATGCTGGCGACCGGTCGGGCGTTCGACTGTGCGCGTCCGATGCTGGTGCTGGGGCCGGAGATAGTCGGGCAGCTGCATGCCCGCTTCACGCGGCTGGAGAATTTGGTCTGGCGCGGAAACGATCGCGCGATCCGGATGCTGCGGCGCTGGGGGTTCACGATCGGCGAGGATGCCGTGGTGCATGGCGGGCTGTATTTCCTGCCCTTTTGGAGAATGAGCGATGTGCGCTGATCCTGTCACCCTCACCCTGATCGCGTCGGCTGTAGCTGCGGCGGGCAGTGCCGCCTCGACCGTATCGGCGATGCAGCAGTCGACCTATCAAGCGCGTGTTGCTGACCGCAACGCCAAGATGGAGGACGCGGCGGCGCGCGACGCGATCGAGCGGGGCAAGCTGGAGGATCAGCGCTACCAGCGCCAGCTGTCGCAGCAGCAGGGCGCGCAGCGCGCGGCGCTGGCTGCGAACGGGATTGATGTCAGCTTTGGCAACGCTGCGGCGGTGCGCGAAGATCTGGCGCGGGCGGGGCAGGAAGACAGCCAGACGATCAGGGAAAACGCGATGCGCGAGGCGCGCGGGTTCGAGCTGTCGGCTGCGAACTACCGCGCCTCTGCGGCTGGCGCGCGCCAGGCGCGAACCGGACAGGCAATCAGCGGGGCATTCGACTTCGGGAGCACAGTGCTGGGCGGAGTGCAGCAGTATAAGCGGGTGCAGTGGAACCAGCGCAATCCGACTACCAACAGGCGAAATCCCTGGGGGTGACGCAAAAAGGGCGACGGTTGCCCGCCGCCCTCCATGCGCTGCGTCGGCCCGGCGAGCCTATGCGGCGGTCAGAAACGGCGGGAATTCCTTAGCCAGTCGGGTTAGTCCCTTCGGCGTCACCCGCACCTGCGTCGTCGTCTTTTCGCTTCCATCCGATCGGGTCACTACCGTGGTCTTATGCTCCAGCAACCCGGTCTGGAGCTTGGACTGATAGGCGATATAGTCGTTGCTCGCCTGACGGGTGTAAATCCAGTGATGGGCTCGAAGGAAAGTGAACAGCGCCTTGGGCTGGACTTGCAGGGTTTTCGCGGCGTCGGTGATGCACATTGAACCTTCCGACGCGGCGATCCGCTCCAGTGCCTGCACCTGTGGGCGCATCTCTTCGACCTCGCCTTGAAGTTCGAGCACCTTCTCGGTGTAGGAGAGCAGGATCCCGCGCATCGCGGCCGGGTCGTTCAGCATGGCGACGGGGTCCGCGGATTGCGCGGCCTGCGCCTCCAACTCCTGCCAGCGGTCGATGATGCGGGCGCGGAGGTCGGCGTTGTAACCCGACACGACAACAAGGGTGTCGCGCTTGGTCAGGTCGTAGACTTCGGTTGGGCGGCCACCACCCTCCGGGGAGTGGGGGCGGGGAGTTTTACGACTTTCTCGTAAAACCCCTTGGTCGAACAACCGTCGTATGGTCGCGACTACATCATTGTGCCGCGCATCGCAGAGCTCGGCGATTTCGCGGCTGCTCATGGTCTGCGGGGCGGCGGTGAGGTCAGTGGACATTGGCGATCTCCAGGACAAATCCTCGGACCGCTTCCAATGCGGCCACACCACCCTCCATCAGTCGGATTGCACCATCGAGCGCGCTTCCATTGAGAGGTTCCTCGAATGCCGGCTGGTGGGACAGTAATTCAAGCACGCCAGCCACTGCGGCTAGATGAGCATGCAGATCGTCGAAGCGCTGATTGAGCGCGGAGGTTGCAGGGGTTTGAGATTGCGCAGAGCGCATGATAGGCGCGACGGCAGCCATGACGTTCTCCCATATTGAGACGTTGCGGTCAGAGCCGGGCGGAAGTTGCAGCTTCCGTTCGGCTCGTTTTTCAGATACCTGATATAAACCATGACCGCAATATCGGGAACCCAAAAAAAGCGCGGCCGGCCTTCGACGGGCCGAACAGCGGTTATGGTCAAGCTGCTACCTGAACAGCTGGCCGCGCTCGATACATGGATTTCGGAGCAGCCTGACGCGCCGACGCGGCCGGAAGCGGTGCGGCGTATACTGACGGCGATGCTTGACCAATCGGCCTAGAATTTTTTCACCGGAAAACCCGTGAATGGTTTGGCTTCGCACCGACTGTAGGTGACGAGCGCGACTCCTGCGATTTCTATGCGCGCATACATCTCGCCGCTCTCGCGATTAACGGTGCGTTCGAAGCTAGCTTTATCTTTGGGAATGGTTGTCCGCTGCAGGACTATTTCAGTTTCGGAAACCGATGCAATAGGCAGCGTTTGTTCGCACCCTTCAAAGCAGAATCGCTTGGCTTCGAGGTCGATGCTAAACGTCGAGCGGACAGGCTTGTCCGTTTCGACCGTTTTCCCAAATTGGATCGTATCCTGCGTTCCGACGCATACGAGGTTAAAGCTCGCAGCTACAGCCAACGCCAACGGGATCATTTCATTCCTCCGCGTCATGGTGACGCATCATGTGACTGTGCATCGGGCTGATGCTTGCTGTCAAAGTGAAATACTGTCGATGCATGGCCCGTGTTCCGATCATCCAAGGTCCTTCAGTCGGCCTTGCCCCCGTCTCGCGCGAGCGCATCCGTCCCGTAGATAATGGCGGCGGCGCACTTGGAGGCCTTGGCCGCGGCCTGCAGCAGCTCGGGCAGACGGGCATGCAGGTTGCGCAGGCACAGGATCGCTTGCTGGAAGAGCAGGATGAGGCCGGGTCCAAGGCGCTCGACGCCGAGGCGATCCCGCTGATCCAGAAGTCGCTGACCGAGTTCACGGCGCTGCAGGGTGAGAAGGCGAGCGCCGAAGCGCTGGACGGGGCAAAGAAGCGACTGATCGAACAGCGGGACGAGTTCCTCAAGCGCGCGCCAACCCCCCGGATGCAACGCATGCTCGGCGATGTGCTCGACCATCGGCTTGCTTTGGCGGCCGGTCAGATGGAGGCGCATTCGGTCAAGCAGATCGGCGTGGCGTGGGAGACGGCGAGCGTGTCGCGCCAGACCGCGTCGGCGGAGGCCGCCATGGCGGCGAGCGATCCGGTCGAGCGGCGCATGCACATCGACACTGGCGTTGCTGAATTGCGCAAGCTGGGCGAGCGCAAGGGGGTCGGCGAGGATGTGCTCAAGGTCGAGGCGCTCAAATTCGCGTCGGGCATCCATCGCCGCGTCGCTCTCGATATGGTCGATGCCGACAATGTCGACGGGGCGCTTGCCTATCTGGAAGCGAACAAGGGCGAGATCGCGGCTGACGATGAAGCGCAGATCAACCGTGCCCTGCGCGATCCGCTGGAGCGACGGCAGACTGAGGGGGATACTGTCGGCATCCTGCGCGCGGAGACGGGCACCGAGGCGGGCGCCAGCTCCTCGCCGCATGATCCGCTTGGCGGAGCGGGTCGCATGCCGGTCAACGGCGGGGGCTATGGCGCGGCGCGGGATTATGGAGCGCATAACGCGGTGGACATTCCCGCCGCGCGCGGCACGCCGATCAAGCCGGAACGGGTTGGCACCGTGCGCGTGTCCAGCAGCGCCAAGGGCGGAAACATCGTCACGATCGACTATGGCGACGGGACTGTCGACAAATACATGCATTTGGACGCGGTCAGGGTGAAGGATGGCGACCGGGTCACCGCCGATACCGTGGTCGGCACGGTGGGCAGCACCGGGCGGTCGAGCGGTCCGCATCTGCACTGGCAGCGGCTGGTCGGCGGCAAGGCGGTCAATCCGCTAGAGGCGCGGAGCCGTGGTCCGCAGCAGGAACCGCAGCGGCATGACCTGGGCGCTGCGCTGGCCGAAGTCGATCGCCGCGCGGACGAGGGGGGGTGGTCGCCGGAGCGGCGAGCCCGGGCGAAGCAGTGGGTCGAGAACAGGGTGGATCAGGATGAAAAGCTGATCCGGCGGCGCGAAGACGAGGCCGACCGCCAGGCGTGGGATGCGATCGACGGTCTTCCAAACAATCAGATCACATCGATCGAGCAGATCCCGGCGAGCATCCGCTCGCGGATGAGTTCGCGCGCGCGGATGCAGATCGAGGATGAGATCGCCCGCAATACCAAGCCGAAGGAAGTCGAGGCGAATGGCGATGCGGCGATCACGCTCAAGGTGCTGGCGGCGCGGGACGAAGAGGCGTTCAAGGCGCTCGACCTGCGACAATACCGGTCGCAGCTCACGCCGGGAGAGTTTGAAAGTCTTGCGGTCGATCAGGCGCGGATGCGCGCGAAGCCAGCCGAGGCGCGCACGACGGCGAATGTCCGCGCCGAGATCGATCGCACGATCACCTTCTATGGTGGTGACATCGGGCTGGGCAAGAACGTCACCGATCGCAAGAACGAAGACGGTCGTCGCACCTATGGCCGCATCCAAGACAGCATGCGCGCCTATCTGGAGAGGGCGACCGAGGGCGGGAAGCGAAAGCCGACCGACGACGATCTGAAAGCGGCGTTCGATCACGCGACGATGGAGGTCATCGTGCGCGACCGGGGTGACCAGGTGGTCCGGCGCTATGAGGTCGATGGTCCGGCGCGGCTGGGGATCCGGGTGCCAAACGACGTCAAGGCGCGGATCGAGCAGTCGTTCGCGCGCGAGCGACGGCGTCTCCCCCGACCGGATGAGACGGTCGAAATCTATCTGCAAAACAAGGGAAGGCCGGGGTTCTGGCGATGAAGACCGATCCGCTAGACGCGCTGCTTGCCCCGCCTTCGCGTGAAGACCCGCTCGATGTTCTGCTGCGGCGCCAGGCGCAACAGCGCGCCGCCGCTGCGTTGGCGGTTTCGTCGCAGGATCCGGAGATCGCGGCCAAGGCAAACCGGCATTCACGCGATCTGGGCATTCCCGCGTCGACCGTCGAGCGCAATATCAAGGTGATTGATCGCGAAGCGACGGTCCGCACCGCTGTGCGCGAGATGAAGCAATCGACTTACCTGTCGCAATGGTTCGCCGACCCCCGCAACGCTGCGGCGGGGCTGGATGATGCCGGCGCGCTGCGCAAGCTCGCTGCTGCGACCCCGGCAAGGTCGGCACCCCAGCCGGGGGAAGCTCCATGGCTTGCTGTGCCGTTGGGCGGGACGTTCCCGGGCGTCGGCGCACCGCGGAAGCAGGCGGACCCGCTGGCCGGGACGGGTTACTATCTCCGGGCAAACCCGCCGCGCCCCCAGCGGATACCCCCCCAACCGGCGCAGCCTGGAGTTCGCCTTGGTAGTGCGGCGGAGCAGCAGATTTTGGCGCGGCGGATCGAGGGGCAGCGCCGCGCGGAAGGTCCGTTCGGTCGTATTGGCGCGCTGCTCGAGCGCGGTCTGTCATCACTGCATGCAGGTCTTAGCCGTACCGAGGCGGCATTTTCCCGTGCGATTGGTGCGGACGGCTGGGCGGACCACGTTGAGGCGTCGGCGCGGCGTAATGAGATGGTGGCAGCTGCGCCCATCCCGGGAGAGACGAGTCTTGGCGAGGTGAAGGCCAACCCGACTGTGGGCAATGTCCTGTCCTTCGGTGCCGAGGCGACGGTGCAGTCGGCGCCCGGGACCTTTGTTGCCGTCGCAGGTGCCCCGCTGTTCGTGCTTTCGCAGGCTGGAAGCATCGGTCAGTCGCGCGCGGAAAACAATCGGCGCACCGACGCGAACCTTGGTGATGTGGCAATCGCAACGCCGGCGGCTGTGGCTTCGATGTGGCTGGAGCGCACCGGCATTTTCGGCATTCTGGACGCCGCGGGCAAGAACGTCGTCACGCGCGTGCTCAAGGCTGGCGGTAAGGAAGCCGCGACCGAGGTTGCACAGTCGAACGTAGAATATGCTGGCGGGACGCTCGGTACCGTAGAGGGATGGCAGGCGGAGGGTGCGCTGGATCAGTCGCTCGCCGGTCTGATCGGTGGCGGGTTCATGGGAACAACCGTTCGCGGCGGGATCGAGGCCGGGGCGGGTGTCCGCGCGGCCGTTCGGAAGGTCGCTGACAAGGCACTGGTCGGGCGCGAGCGCGCCGAGATGGACGCGATCATGGATGCGGCGGCGGGGACCAAGCTGCGCCAGCGCGATCCCGAGGCGCTGCGGCTGTTCCTGTCGGGGCTCACCGAAGACACGGCCGTCGAGAATGTGTACCTGCCCGGTGAAGCGGTTGCGACGTACCTGCAGTCCGGCACCGATCAGGATGCCGAGTTCTGGGCGGGGTATGAGGATGCGATCGCCGAGGCGGTCGCTTCGGGGGGCGATGTCGTATTGCCGACCGCCGAGGTCGCGGCGCGGCTGGCTGGCACGCCCGCATGGGATGCGCTGCGCGACGAAGCACGGTTTTCGCCAGGCGGGCAATCGCGTCGCGAGGCCGGCGAGATAAGCGAAAGCGATGTCGAAGAGCTGGTCAGTGCGATCGAGCAAGAGATGGGTGCCGCGCGCGATGCGGCTGGGCCGCGCGAGCAGGTGTTCGGCGAGATGATGGCGAAGCTCACCAACGCGGGCTTCACTCCCGATGTCGCGCGGCAATATGCGGCGCTGTGGACCGCGCGGGCCGCCACCCGCGCCGAGCGACTGGGCGAGGCGCTGCGCGGCGACGAAGCCCAGTCGCTCACCATCAACCGCGTGCTGCCCGAGGGGCTCAAGCCGATCGCGTCGGTCGATAATCTCGATCTGGTCATTCAGGCGCTGCGACGGGGGCGGGACAGCCAGGTTGGCCGGGGCGGTCCGACGCTGCTGGAGTGGATCGCAGCACGCGGCGGGATCGACGATGTCGGCGGTGACATCGCGTCGATGGGCGGTGATCGCTGGCATCTGCTCGACACCGCGCGCAAGGCGACGATCAAGAGCGGCAAGCGCAAGGGGCAGGAAACCACCGTCACCACGGTCGCAGGGCGCCGCAAGCTGATCCGGGACCGTGCGGCGGCGGGGCAGGGCGCGATGTTCGCCGGCGGCGCGGCTGGCGATGGCAACCGTTTTGGCCTCGACGAAACACTGCGCGCGGCAATCGAAGCGGGCTTCTTCCCCGAACTGGCGCGGACCGAACAGAACGGGCAGTCACTGACCGATGCGGACCTCGCCGACACGCAGGTGCTGCTCGACGCGATCAGTGACGAGCTGCGCGGCAATCCCCGACGCGCCGAGAATGCGGAGACCGACCGTCTGCGCGACATGGCGGATGAGCTGACCCAGCTGCTCGACGAGGCTGGCATCGACGCTTCGACCGCGAGCGATGGCGATATCCGCGCGTTTGTGCAGCGGTTTCAGGCAGCGGCGACGGAAGGCCGGAGCTATGAGCAGGAGCTGGTAGATCAGGCGAGCCCGCGTCGCCCTGCTACGACGCTGGACGAAGCCACCCGTGCTGTCAGTGAGATTGTGGGCGGCGAGTTCACCAACGCGGCGACGGGCATCGCGGCGCAGCTGTCGCGCAACTCGCTGCGCAAGATGACCAGCGGCTCGGCGACCCGGAAGTCGCGGACGCCGCACGACCATGCGCTTGCGGTCGCCAATGTCGACCAGCTGTTTCAGGCTGCCCTGCTCAACGAAACCCGGCCGGACGCGCGGAGCGATGCGCCCCGGTTCATCCATCGCTTTGTCGCGCCGATGATCGCCGCCGATGGCGAGGTGGTCGCGGTCAAGATCACGGTGAAAGAGACCGAGGGGGCGCGCGCGCCGAACGTGCTCTACACGGTCGAGGCGATTGAGGTTGATGAAACGGGAGACGTGAAGCCCGTCGGCTTGGCCCCAGCCGAGACCGGGATTGAGCAGGTGCCGCCGCAAGCGGCGGACAACCGACCGACGGGCTTCAACGAAGATGTAAGGGCAGCCATCCGGGCGGTCAAGGATGCGGCCCGGTCGTTCGACCAGACGTTCGAGAGCGGCGCGCGGGGCCGTATCACCTTTGGTCAGGAGCAGCGGACGATCGACCTGTTCGCCAAGGCGGACCTTTCGACGTTCCTGCACGAGACCGGACATGACTGGCTGGAGCAGCTGAAGGCGGATGCTGGCCGTGCGGTGGAGGGCGAGGGCAGCAAGGAAGCGCGCCAGCTGTTCGCGGATTGGGAGACGGTGAAGGCGTGGTTTGCGACCAACGGCCATCCGATCGGCGAAGACGGCACGATCCCGGTCGAAGCGCACGAGATGTGGGCGCGCGGCGTCGAGCGGTTCGTGATGGAGGGGAAGGCCCCGTCCATCGGTTTGCGCCGGGCATTCGATGCGTTTCGGTCGTGGCTGCTCAACATCTATCAAGTCGTCCAGAACCTGCGGTCGCCGATCGATGGGCGGATCCGTGATGTGATGATGCGGCTGGTCGCGACCGACATGGAAATCGGGCTGGCGCTGGAGGATGAGGCGATCCGCCTGTCGTTCGATCGCGAACAGTTAGGGATGGGGCCGATAGAATATGCCGCCCTGCAGCAGGCAAGCGTCGAGGCGCGCGACGAAGCGCGCGATGCGTTGCTGTATCGCGTGATGGCTAGCGTCCGCGCCAAGCGAACCAAGGAGTATCAGGATCAGCGGGCCGGGGTGCTGGAGACGGTTACCGCCGAGGTCGCGGCCCGACCGGTGTTCAAGGCGATGGCAATGCTGCGCGGTGGTGCGCGGATCGATCGCGACTGGCTGATCGCGAATTATGGCGCCGATGCCCCGGTGCTGATGCCCAAGTCTGTGCCGCCGATCGTCGGGGAGAATGGAACGGCGGCTGACAGCATCGCCGAGCTGAGCGGGTTCGACACGGCGGACGCAATGATCCGCGCGCTGATGGGGCTGGAGGTTCGTCGCCGCGAAATGCGCGCGGCTAATGACGGCCGGAGTGTGCGGGCCGCCGTGGTCGAGGATGAAACCGACGCGATCATGCGCGACCGCTATGGTGATCCACTGTCGGACGGCACGATCGAGCGCGAGGCGCGGGAGATCATCCATAGCGACCGGTCCGGTGAGGTGATGGCGGCGGAGCTGCGGGCGCTGGAGCGCCGCCGGCGCGGCGCGGGTGATCCGAACCAGGCGATTACAGCTTATCAGGTGGCCAAGCGCTGGGCGGCGGACAAGGTGCGCAGCGGCAAGGTGGCGGATGTCGCATCGCGCGGCGCCATCGACCAGTATCGTCGGGCCGGGCGGCTGGCCGCGCGCCGGGCCGAAGAGGCGATGGTCAAGGGCGATATCGACGAGGCGTTCTTCCAGAAGCGCGCGCAGATGCTCAACACCGCGCTGGTCAGCGAGGCGACGGCCGCCGCCGATGCGGTGGATGAGGCGGTCAAGCGGTTGAGCCGGGTCGCCAAGCGGCGTACCATGAAGAACGTCGACCAGGACTATCTGGAGCAGGCGCAGGCCATGCTCGAATCGGTCGAGCTGCGCGAACGCTCGCAGGTGTCGCTGCGGCGACAGGGCGCGTTCGAGGCGTGGGTGCGCCAGCAGGAGGCGGAAGGCCGGGAGATCGTGGTGCCCGCCCGGTTCGAGGCGGTGATCGGCACAACGCACTGGTCGAAGCTGTCGGTCGAGAACCTGCTCGGCCTGGACGATGCGGTTGCCCAGATCATGAACCTTGGCCGCATGAAGCAGACGATGATCGACGCGCAGGAGGAGCGCGAATTCGAGGCGATCGTGAGCGACGCGGTCCAGGCGGCGGAGAAATTGCCGCAGCGGCCGCCTTCGAACCTGATGACGCCGGGCTTTGCCGATCAGCTGAAAGACGGCCTCGCCAATGCAGACGCGGCGCTGCTCAAGATGGAGACGGTGTTCGACTGGCTCGACGGGGGCAATTCGAACGGGATCTTCAACCGGATCGCATTTCGACCGATCGCGGCGGCGCAGGATCGCGAGAATGCGTTGCTGCAGGATTACATGAAGCGCATCGCCGATGCCTTTGCCGCAGTGCCGTCCGATGTCGCGAAGCGGTGGCAGGATCGGGTCGAGGTGACCGAGCTGCTCAACCGCGAAACCGGCCAGCCGTGGGTGCTGACCCGGCACGAGCTGGTCGCGGTCGCGCTGAACATGGGCAATGAGGGGAACATCCAGCGCCTGACCGACGGCTATGGCTGGCCGGAAACGCTGGTACGCGACGTGCTCAACCGCGAATTGTCGGCGAGCGAGTGGCAGTTCGTGCAGAACGTCTGGGACATCATCGATACGCTCTGGCCGGAGATCGCGGCGATGGAGCGCCGGGTGAACGGGGTCGAGCCTGACAAGGTGATGGCGAAGCCGCTGGAGACGCCGCACGGGACGTTCCGCGGGGGATATTACCCGGCGGTCTATGACACGGGCAAAAGCTATGCCGCCGAGCAGTTCGGCGGGGAGGCTTCGGACCTGCTCGACGGCAAGTACACCCGCGCCACCACCCGCGCATCAGCGTCGAAGGAGCGGTCGGAAAAGGTCAAGCGTCCGCTGCTGCTGCAGCTGGGGGTCATCAATCGCCATCTGGGCGAGGTGATCCATGACGTCACGCATCGCGAGGCACTGATCAACGCCTGGCGCTTCCTTGGGGAAGAGCGGGTGATGAAGGCGGTCGACCAGTCGCTCGGCCCGGCGATCCGCAAGCAGTTCAAGCCGTGGCTGCGCCATGTGGCGAACAGCTGGGCGAGCGAGCGTGCCGGCAATGAAGGGATCGCGAAGTTCATCAATGGCATGCGCACCAACGCGACGGTGGTCGGCATGGGGTGGCGGGTCTCCACGATCATGACGCAGGCGGCGGGGTACTCCAACAGCTTCGAATATGTCGGGATGCGCTGGGTTGGGCCGGAGATTGCGCGCTTCGCAGCGCAGCTGACCGGATCGGCGGCGCGGTTCGTGACCTTCCAGGGTGTGCGCATGCCCGCGATGATGGCCTTTGTGCGCGCCCGGTCGGGCGAGATTGCAAACCGCATGGACACGCTCGACCGCGACGTGTTGCGCTCGGTCAACGCGATGCGCGGTCAAACGGGCATCGTCGCGCAGGCAAAGCGGTCGATGTTCATGGGCATCGGTCTGATGGATCAGGCGGTTGTCATCCCGACCTGGATGGGTGCCTATAACAAGGCGATTGCCGCCGGGATGGAAGAAGCCGACGCGATCTTCGCTGCGGACAAGGCGGTGCGCGTGTCGCAGGGTGCGAGCGGCGCCAAGGATCTGGCGGCTGTGGCGCGTGGGGACGGCAAGTGGGGTGAGGCGCTGAAGTTTTTCACCATGTTCTATTCCTACCTGTCGGCCTTTCACCAGCGCCAGCGGACGCTTGGGCGGGATGTCGCGACGGCCGTGCGTGAGCGCGATTACCGGATGACCCCGCGGCTGGTCGCGCGCGCCTGGTGGCTGATCGTCGTGCCTCCACTGCTTGCCGAATTACTCGCCGGGCGCGGTCCGGAAGAGGAAGAGGACTGGGGGTGGTGGGCGTTCCGCAAGATGCTGTTCCAGTCGCTTGGCCCTATCCCGTTCGTGCGCGACATCGGCGAGCCGCTCTGGGCGGCGGCGGAGGGGCGTCCGTCGTTCGGCTACAGCATGTCGCCGATCCAGCGCGTCGGCGAGACGTTCGTCAATGTGGGCGGCGACGCGGGCAAGATCGCGCGTGGCGAGGATACGAAGCGCGCGACCCGCAATGCACTCGAAGCGGCGGGCTATGCGACCGGGTTGGTGCCGGGGCAAGTGGCGTCGGCGGTGCAGTTCCTGGTCGATGTCGGAGAGGGTGAGCAGAACCCGGAGACGGCCGCCGAATGGTGGGAAGGCCTGACCAAGGGCAAGATCAAGGATCAGGAGGAGTAACGCCCTCTGTGCATTGCGCGGGCGCGATAGGGTCGGGCGCGTAGCCGGGTGCTGTCAGGCACCTGGAGCGATTGATGGCAGTCACCGTCGGAAATGGAGTGGTCGCGGGACCGTTCACCCCGAACGGGGTGACGACGTCCTTCGCGTTCGAATTTCGCGCGCTCGCTAAGGGCGACCTGACGGTCTATCGCGGCGCGCCCGACGATTGGGATGCGGTCGATCCGTCGCTGTATGATGTTGCCGTCAACACGGTCCAGGGCGGCACGGTGCAGTTCACCGCCGCGCCAGCCGCTGGCTATCCCCTCTACATCGCTGCCACTCCGCTGTTCGATCAGGGGACCGAATACCCGGGCGGCGAAGCGCCCTTCACTCCCAAGTCGTTAAACGCAGAGTTCGATCGCGCCGCGATGCGGGCGGTGGTGCTCAAAGAGCGGGTCGATCGCGCGGTCGTAGTGCCGCGTGGCGAAGAGCCCTTGCCCGCCGAATTGCCCGGCGAGGGCGAAGTCTGGGGCAATGTAGACGGGCGGATGGTCGGCGTGCCGAATGGCGCGGCAGCCTTTGCGGGCGCGGTGATCGAGGCGACGGCGCAGGTCGGTGCGCTGGTCGAGCAGGCGGCGGACCATGCCGGCGAGGCGGGGGATCAGGCGGGTATCGCGACGACGCAGGCGGGGATTGCGAGCGGGCAACAGGCCGTGGCCAGCGCGCAGGCGACCGTCGCGACCGCGCAGGCGGTGATTGCCACATCTGCCAAGGATTTGATCCTGGCGGCGCTGGTCGCGGGGAAGTATTTCGTCACGCCGTTGCTGGCCGATGCCAAGACGGCGGGCCTCGCCGCCGTGGCGAACGGCGAATCGTTCTATGCCACAGGGGGCGATGTCGATTATATCGGCTTCTACACCGACACGGCGGGCGTCGCGGTCGAGAAGGTCGAGGGGCGGATCGCCAAGCCGTCGCTTCTGAACAACGTGCCGACCGGTTCGGCATTGCAGATCTTCACGGGCGAGGCCCCGGATAATGTGGGCGTGACCGGCGACCGGGGATATTCGACCGACCGCAAGCTCAATTACCTTGCCCGAACCGGCACCGGGTGGGCGGCGGCGATTGCCGAGGATGGCACGCTCGTCCCCAAGATCAGCACCATCTACGACCTTGCCCGCGCGCCATTGCCCGCCGGGCTGATTACGTGCGTGCGCGCGCAGGGAACGACCGACCTGACCTTCGAGGACGATCGCACCAGCTATGCGACGTTCGCCGCCAACGAACCGCTTTGGCATCCGACGCGCGGCTATCTGTCCTTTCAGATTTCCGAGCAGCTTGCGCCCACGCCCGTCAATCCGGGCAATGGCAGTTTTACGTTCAACGCGCCGTCCGCTGGGCGTTACATCGTTTGGGGCAAAGGCGCGGGCACGGCACTGACCGCGCCCGGCGATACCAGCCCGGCGACCGCGACCGGCTTTGGGTCGCGCACGCTCGCCGATATCGGCTATCAGGTCATCGTCGTCACCACGCCGGGCAACATCAAGGTCACGCTGTCGGGCACGAGCGCGGCGACACGCATCCAGTGCGAGTATAATCCGCTGCTGCCCACACTGTCGGTGCCGACGCCGTTCATGCCGACTACCGGCGTGCGCAATGCCGACCAGCTGAAGGCAACGGGAGCGCTGGCCGCCGTTATTCAGGCGGCGGCGGGCTACGTGGAAATCGACGCGCGCGTACCGGTGCGGGCGACCAGCGCGCAGAACACGATCCTGGGCATGGCCAATTACCCGGTGTTCTTCGCATCCGGTCCGGCGTCGCTGACCTATTACGATACGGTCGAATTTATCAGCGTGACGCTGGGGTCGCGCACCTTTGCCGATGCGACGCCGCCGCGTTTGGCATTCAGCTGGGACGCCGCGACGCTGCGCTATGCGATGGGCGATCGGCGCGAGCGCGAAGCCGCGCACACGCTGGCGGCCGGGCTGTCGCGGGCGACTATCTGCCTGGGCGCGCGATACAACAGCGATATCTATGGGCAGGATAGCCTGAACGGCGCGATCAGCCGGATCGCGTTCGCCAATACGGCGGCGCTGGTGAGCCGCGAAGAGCTGTACCGCCGCTACTCCCCGATCCGCCTTCCGACGCTGGCCGACATGATGCCGACCGGGTTCGACGCCAAGCGCGACATGCCCGAGACGGTCGCGCGCATGGCGCTGCTGCTGGCCAACCCGGCGACCGAAGTGCTTCCGATTTTTGTGCTGGGCAATTCGGCGGCGGCGGGGGTGCCGGTGCGGTCGACAAGCTGGCCGCTCGCACTGGCGGCGCGGCTATTTGCACGCGGGATGCCGGTGTATACGAACAGCTTCACCGGCACGAACGGGACACCATGGACCGGTGGCACGAACGCCTATGACCCGCGTGCGACCTATACCGGCGGGGCTCCGAGCGGTGTCGGGCTGCACCCGTCCAACGCGATCACCCGCATCCCCGCCGGAACGTCGCTGCCGCTCGCATTCTCGACGACGCTGACCAAGCTGCAAGTCTGGACCACTACCGGGCCGGGCAATGGCAGCTATCAGGTGTCCACAGGAAGCGGTCCGATCGCGCCCGATGGTGGCGGTTCGGCGACGGTTTCAACCGATGGTGCCTTGGCGCTCGCCGCCAAGACGTTTACCGCCG
This sequence comes from Sphingomonas sp. CCH9-E2, assembly GCF_001557215.1. Taxonomy (GTDB): domain Bacteria; phylum Pseudomonadota; class Alphaproteobacteria; order Sphingomonadales; family Sphingomonadaceae; genus Sphingomonas. Next base: position 46,146 of record NZ_LSJM01000055.1, read on the forward strand.
ATGCCGCCGCGACCTGGACGATTACGGCGATCGGTGCCGACGTGTTTCTGCACATGGCCATCGACAAGACGCCGGGGCGCATCCAGATCGTCAACGGTGCCATTTCCGGCGCGACTGCATCGACGCTGGCGACCGATACCAGCGTGACGAACTCCCTGTGGGAGTTGCCGCGCGCGCTGGGCGGGCCGCTGACGCTGCTGACGCCCGACCACGGGAACAGCTCGATTAACAGCGTGGCCATGGCCACCTATCGCGCCGCCGTCGCCGCGCAGATCGCGAAAGCCAAGGCCATCGCGGACGTGATCGCGATGACGCACATGACGTTCGCGCCGCAGCTGGCGCCCGATGCGCGCGACCGTGCCTATGCGATGGCGCAGAGCGCGATTGCACAGAATGGCGGGGCGAAGGTGTTCGATCTTCGCGCTTGGGAAGCCAAGATCGGTTACGCAACCATGCACGCCGCCGGATGGTATTTCGAGGCGGACATTCTGCAGGGCCTGCACTTCAACGGCACCGGCAATGACCGGCTGGTGGCGGCACCCGTCGAGGAAATGATGGTCGCGGCATGGATTGCCGCAGGGGGGACGCTGACATGATCGAACCGCAGCACGCGGAGCTGCTGGCGCAGGGCTTGAGCGATCAGGCGCGGCTGGCGTTCAACCTGGTCGGATCGGACGATGCGGCGGCGGTCGAGGCCGCGATCGAGCGCGCCACGGCGGCGCATCGGCGGTGGATCGAGGGGGACTTGCCCGACCTGTCGGATGGCCGGGTCGAGCTGCGCTTGCGGCTCGCCTTTGCCTATGACCCGATGGTGTTCGGATCGCCGGAATGATCGGGGTAAACGAGCTGATCGCCGGGCTATTCGGCAGTGGCGGCGTCCTGATCGCACAGCATGGCTTCGGCTGGCTGAAGGCGCGGGCGCGGACCAATGCCGATGTGGACAAGCATCGCGACACGTTGACCATCCAGATGCTCACCGTGGCGCGCGAAGAGATGGCGGCGGTGCGGCTGGAGCTGGCGGCGGCGCGCGAAGAGGCGGACGAGCTGCGGGCGTTGCATGCCCGGCTGGCGCATTTCGAGGAGGCGCTGGACCATATCCATGCTCTGTTGAACGCCGAGGGCGCAGAGGAAGAACGCGCGGCCGAGCGGCGGGCGACGGCCTTTCTGAACCGGATGCGTCGGCTGGCCGATGCCCGTGGCGCGATCATCAATGAAATGCAGCGCATGGATTCGGGTGCGCGCTTGCCGACCGAAGGAGGTGAACGATGACTTATGCACTGGGCGCGACGTCGCGCAAGGAACTGACTGGCGTGCATCCCGCGATCGAGATGCTGGTCCATGAAGCGATCGCGATCACCGCACAGGATTTCAGCGTCCATGACGGTCTGCGTACCGATGTGGAGCAGGTCGACTATGTCGCGCGCGGCGTGTCGAAGACGCTCAACAGCAAGCATAAGCGCCAGGCGGATGGGTTCGGCCATGCGGTCGATCTGGTTCCGTTCATCAATGGCAAGCTGCGCTGGGAGTGGAAGCCGATCTTTGTCATCGCCGCCGCGGTGCGCCAGGCGCTCGACATCGTAAATGCGAAGCGGGCGGAGGTCGGCAAGGCACCGATCAAACTGATCTGGGGTGGCGTCTGGGACCGCGACTTTGCAAGCTTTCCGGCTGATCCAAAGGTCATGGAGATGGCGGTCAACGCCTACGTCTCGCGTCGCCGCAAGCTGGGCAAGACGGCGTTCATCGACGGGCCGCATTTCGAGCTGGCGTCTTGAGCCTCCCGGGCTGGCCTCCCCGCGACTGGCGCATGCTGCTGGCGCTGGTGTTTCTTGCAGGGGGCGGGATCGCCTGCACTGCCTATGCCGGCGCGGTTCTGTGGGCGCTCGCGTGGGAAGACTGGCCTGCCGCCGTCGCGCCCGCTCGTATCCAGTGGCTCGGCTGGCTGGGGGTTGGTGCGCTCGCCCTGATCGGTGTCGTGTTGACCAGCTTCGGCTTCGTCCTTGGGCGGCGCGCGTGGAAGATCAAGGCGGGCAGCTTCGATGCATCGGCGGAGGGCGGCGAGGATAGCGCCCCAGCCGCCGCCATAGAGGGCGAACGATGATCCAGGGCTACATCCTCGGCGGGGTCGCGCTGCTCGGCGTGGCAGGATCCGTGGGCGGCTATTTCTATGGCCGGTCGGATGGGGCGGCGATCGAGCAAGCTGCGCAGGCGCGCGCCGATCGGGCAGTGGAGGAAGAGCGCAAGCGGCGAGAGGGTGATGTCGTTCAAGGCGAGACGGCCGGGCAGGCCGCCGAGGTCGAGCGCTCCACCCAGACGAAGGAGGTCTATCGTGAAATCGAGCGCGTCATTCCGGGCGAGCCTGTCTATATCAATCGCTGCAATGCTCCTGACGGGGTGCGGGCACTCGACCGCGCGGTCGACATCGCCAACGGCAACGATCCCGGGCAATCTGCTGGCGAAGCCGCCGGAAGTCCCGAAGGTCCGCCGCAGCCCTGACGGTTCGCAAAGCGGCGCGGACGCAACGCGCTCGCAGGTCGATCTTATTGACGTGGCTGGGGCGCTGCGGCTCCAGCTCGTGCGCCTGATCTGCGCGACGCACCGCAGCCAGGGCGACGCGGTGCCGGTCTGGTGTCCCGCTTCGCCGCCGCGTCCCTGATCGCGCGATACTCCTCCGCATCCTCGCATAGCTCCCCGGCCGGTAGCGCGAGATAGCGCTCAAGCCGGTCGCGGTCGGTCGCTGTGAGGCGGGCGGGCACGCCATGCTCGACGTAGCGCTGCAGATATGACGAATGCTTGCCCAGCAGGCGCGACATCGCGGCAAGCGATTCGCCGCGCTCGATCGCGGTCTCGCGGATGGTGTCGCGTGGGGGCAGCCAGAGATAGGCCGCGCGGTAGGCTGGGTTCGGTCGCATCAAATTGCCTCTTGCCGAATCGAACGACCATCGTGTTAGCATGTTCCCTCTTCGTTCTCGATAGGGATTGGCCATGGATCAGCGCGAATTGAGCCTTGCCGTCGTCGGCATCGACTATGCGAACGCTGACGAAAGCGGCTCGGATCGCCGGTTCGAAATGCTGATCTGCGAACCGGGCGAGCTGGTCGATCTGCGGCCGGAGCCGACGAACGAACATGATCCCCACGCCGTGGCGGTGTTCACTGTCCGGGGCATCCAGCTCGGCTACCTGACAGCCGAGCGGGCGCCATGGATCGGGGCGAAGCTGCGTGCTGGCGAGGTATGGGAGGCGGTGTTCCAGGCGCGGGGTGCCACCGCGGCCTATATTCGCGTTCGTTTCGGTGGCGGGGCACCGACGCTCCCGCCGCCGCGACCTGTTGGTGGGGATCCTGCAGATGGCGAGGTTTACGCTGACCCCGACGGGCCGATGTGGGGGGCGTGACGCCCGGGCGGCGCTTCCGAACAATACGGGAGATCGATGAGGCTGGGTTCGACCTGCGTCTGTGGTGCTACCACTGTCAGCGGGCAGGGCGGATCGACGCGATCATATGGATGCACTTCGATCTGCGCGGGCTGTCGGATGCGCTCGATGACGCGCGGGCAAAGTTCCCGTGCCGCACATGCGGCGCGCGCGATTGCCTGATCGTGACTGCGACGCGCCCGCGCCTGGGCGGCGATGATGCGACGGCGGTGGTCTCGGGTTTCTTTCACCGCAATCGATCAGCGGCAAAGAAGCGGCGGCGCTGGTAAGTTGGTATCGCGCTGGTATCGCGGATTGCCGGATGTTCGCTGGACGTTCCGCCAATTTCCCCCTGCGCGCCGCGCCGCCGCTCTGTGCGGGAGCCTCCGGCATCGCAATGGCATTGCAGAGGTCAGGGGTTCGATCCCCCTCGGCTCCACCATCCCTTTGAAGAAACAGGCCGGAGCGCATTGCGCTGCCGGCCTTTTCTTTGCCCGGTGAAGGTTGGCGCGCTCCTCCGCGCGTCCCGCATCGGCACAGCCGTTAACGATCCTTTAGGGATAGCCGGAATCGTAAACGGCGCGTTAACTTGCCGCAATGCGACGCGAACTCATCCTGACCGGCGCCAGCCGAAGCCACCCCTTCCGGGCCAATCTTCCGCACGTACGCGCGCAGGTGCGCCGCAGGGAGGATGACGGCGACCTGAAGCTCTTCGCCATGAGCTTCACGGCGTTCTTCGTCTGTATCTACACGTTCATTTTTTGAACGGACCGCGCCGCGTCAGTCGCACGCACGATGTAGCCGCTGGGCGATCCAGGCCGAGATGATCGCCATGCCGGCGACGAACAGCAACTGATCCGCTGGGCCGACCCCCAGAGCGGTAATCGCGATCACCAGCAACGCGCCCAGCACCATGCCGAACGCGTTGACGATGTTGTTCGCTGCGACGGTGCGTGCGGTCTGGTCCTTCGTCACGGTGGTCGTGAGGAAGGCGTAGAGCGGGACCACGAACATGCCGCCAGCAATTGCGATCGCCATCAGCGTCACCAGAACCACCCACGCCTGTGGCATCACCATGAAGCCGATCATGTCATAGAGCTGGCCGGGCGCAGCAGGGACCCAGAAGCGCGATTCGAACGAGAAGGCGACGATGAATACCGCCATCGCGATGACCGATGCGGGTGAATATTTGGCCGAAATCTCGCCCTTCAGCATTGCGTTGATGATCACCGATCCGATCGCGACACCGACCGAGAAGATTGCGATCATGAGACTCGCGACTTCCTTGGTGGAGGTCAGCACATTCTTGGCGAGCGGCGTGAAGATCACGATCAGCACCGCCCCCATGGTCCAGAAGAAGCTGATCGCGCAGATCGACCAGAACAGGCGCGGGATGTGCATCGTATTACCGATCAGCCGCCAGGAGGCAGTGAACGGGTTGAAATTGAGTTTGAGCTTGGCACCCTGACGCGGTGCAGCAGGGACCATGCGCCCAGTAAACCAGCCGATTACCGCGACGACCAGCGTCAGCCAGCCTGCCGTCTCGATCGAGACCCAACCTGCTACCACGGTGCCGAGCAGGATCGAGAGATAGGTCGCGGCCTCCACCATCCCGGTGCCGCCGAGGATTTCGTCTTCCTTCAGATGCTGTGGCAGAATCGCATATTTGATCGGGCCGAAGAAGGTGGAGTGGGTGCCCAGCATCAGCACTGCACCCAGCATCATGCCGACTCCGACCATCGGATAGCCGAAATGCGCGACGATGATGCCGCAGCCGCCAAAGAGCATAATGCCGATTTCGGCGGTCTTTACCCACCGGATGATCTGTGCCTTGTCATAGGTGTCGGCGAGCTGGCCGGATAATGCCGAGAGCAGCACGAAGGGCAACAATGCAGCGCCGGTGGCGAGTGCATTGAAGACGAACTCGGTCTCCGGGTCGTTCAGCACCTGATAGGTGGCGAACAAAACCATCGCGGTCTTGAACAGATTGTCGTTGAACGCCCCCAGGAACTGCGTGACGAAAAGGGGGAGAAACCGGCGCTCCTTGAGCAGTCCGAGCGCGTTGTTCATATGCGTGGCGGGCCTTCGTCCGTCAAAACTGGCGCACGCATAGCCGGGCGGCACGGGGTGCGGCAACAGCTAGAGTTGTTTCAGCTTCGCTGAAACGGCACCGGCCCGCTCCCCAACCCGGCCACCCATATTATGCTACCGCTGGGTGGCCGGGTGGGGGAGCGGGCCGGTGCCGCCATTAAAGCGCGACCAAGAGGGGATGATCGCGGGGACATGCAGTGCTAGAGGCGAATGATGCTGACGCTGCCTAACGTCCTGACGCTGTCGCGAATCGTCACCGTGCCGCTGCTGGTATTCTTCCTCTGGTGGCCGCGTTGGGAGGCGGGGTATGCCCTGGGCTTCGCGACTTACTGCCTGATGGGCATCACCGATTATTTCGACGGCTACCTCGCCCGGTCGCGGGGGACCGTGTCGAAGCTGGGCGTGTTCCTCGATCCGATCGCGGACAAGATCATGGTTGCGGCGGTGATCCTGATCTTGTGCGCCAAGGAGTTGATCCCCGGCATCCACATGATCGCGGCGCTGGTGATCCTGCTGCGCGAGATTGCGGTGTCAGGGCTGCGCGAGTTTCTGGGCGGGATCCAGGTGTCGGTTCCGGTGTCGGCGCTGGCCAAGTGGAAGACCGCGCTGCAACTGACATCGCTGGGTGGACTGATCCTCGCCGGGGCGCTGCCGGGATGGGGATGGGTGCATGACACCAGCCTGGCGATGCTGTGGGCGGCCGCGGCACTGACGCTGATCACCGGATGGGACTATCTGCGCGTCGGCTTGCGGCACATGGACAGCTGATGCGGCTGTTGTACTTCGCCTGGGTGCGCGAGACGATCGGGCTGGGCGAGGAAGAGGTGTGGCCGCCCGAGGCGGTGCGAACCGTAGCTGATCTGATCGAGTGGCTGCGCGGGTGCAGCGATGCCCATGCGCGGGCCTTTGCCGATATGACAAGGCTGCGCGCCGCATTGGATCAGCGATTCGTGGCTCTCGACAGCGAATTAGGCGCCGCGCGCGAGGTTGCGATCTTTCCCCCGGTGACCGGCGGATGATCCGCGTATCGGTCGACACTGCGCCGATCGACGTCGGGATCGAGCTGGCCGGGATCGAGGAAGCGGGCGCGGGTGGGATCGCCAGCTTTATCGGCGTGGTGCGCGGCGATGACGGCGTCACCTGCCTAGAGCTCGAACATTATCCGGGGATGACCGAAGCGGTGCTGTGCGACCTTGCCGAACAGGCGATGGCGCGCTGGGGACTGGTGTCTGCGGTCATCGTGCATCGGGTGGGGCCGATGGCGCCGGGCGAGCGGATCGTGCTGGTCGCGACCGCAGCAGCGCATCGCGGCGCCGCGCTGGAGTCGTGCGCGTTCCTGATCGATCGGCTGAAAACCGACGCGCCGTTCTGGAAGCGGGAGCATCGCGGGGAGGCGGTCAGCTGGGTCGATGCGCGGGAGAGCGACGCGAATGCGGCGGCGCGCTGGCGTTGATCCGTCAACGATATTCCACTATATCGTGACAGAAGGAGTTGCGCATGGCCACGACGCTGAATGTCCGAATTACTGGACCGCTTGAAGAGTTTGTCAGCGAGAATATCGGTGCCAATGGCTCCTATGAGAATGCCAGCGAATATGTCCGAGACCTGATCCGGCGCGACCGCGAGCGGGTTGAGGCCGAGCGGTTTGCGACGCTGAAGGCGGAGTTGCAGCGGGCGTTTTCGGCACCCGAGAGCGATTACAAGGCCTTCGACCCTGACGCATTCCTGCGACGCGCACGCGATCGGTGGCGGGGGTGAGCCGATACCTTTTGCTGGATCACGCCGAGCACCGGCTTGACGAGATTGTCGATTTCACGCGGGATCATTGGGGCGAGGCACAGGCAATCCGCTACTTCCAGGGAATAACTGGCACATTCGTCGAAATCGCGTCGCGACAGTTTCCGTGGCGAGCCATCCCGGCAGAGTTTGGCGTCGATGGGTTCTTCTGCCGCTACGAACGCCACTATATCTACTGGCGCACCCTGAGCAGTGGTGAGGTAGGCATTGTTACAATTCTCCACGAGCGCATGCACCAGATCGCTCATGTCCAGCAGGCGTTCGGAGCCTAGCTAGCGGTTCCCGACTGGGCCAGCACCTCCGCCAGCAGCCTGAAATCCCGTTCGCGCGGGCTGGCCTTCCGCCAGACCAACGCGATGCGGCGCGAGGGGTTGTCGGCCTGGAGCGGGCGCGCGGTAATATGGGTGTGGTCGAGGATGCCGGCGTCGATCGCCATTTCGGGTAGCATCGTCACGCCGAGGCCATTGTCGACCATCTGGACCATGGTGTGAAGCGATGTGCCGAGCATCGTTGCCTCCGCGCGCAGTTCCGGGCGGTTGCACGCGGCGAGCGCGTGATCCTTGAGGCAATGCCCGTCCTCGAGCAGCAGCAGGCGGGTCTCGTCGATCTCGCTGGCGGTCACGCTGGCGTGATCGGGCTCATACTCGCCTTCCGGAAAAGCGACGAACAGCCGGTCATCGAACAGCGGCGCGGTTTCGACATCGCCACAGGCATAGGGGAGGGCGAGGAGGACGCAATCGGTGCGTCCGGTGTGCAGGCTTTCGCACGCAGCCCCGCTCGGCTCTTCGCGCAGGAACAGCTTGAGGTCGGGATAGTCGCGACGCAGCCGGGGCAGGATGCGGGGCAGCAGGAACGGGGCGATGGTCGGGATCACGCTCATCCGCATTTCGCCCGACAAGGGCCGCCCGGCGGCTCGGGCCAGATCGGCCAGCTCATCTGCCTCGCGCAGCACGCGGCGCGCCTTGTCGACGATTCGCTCGCCCAAGGGCGTGAAGCGGACGACGCGCCGGGTGCGTTCGACCAGCACGACGCCGATCAGTGTTTCCAGCTCGCGTAAACCCGCCGACAGGGTCGATTGGGTGACGAAGCACGCCTCGGCCGCCCGGCCGAAATGGCCATGATCTTTCAGCGCAACCAGATACTGCAGCTGCTTGAGCGTCGGAAGGTAGGTCTGCGCCATGATCGATCCAATCGATTGATGGCGCGGATATAAGTGATGTTCGCGATAACGCCACCCCCGCATTCTGCGGGAGCGGCATCATCCGGGTCAGGCGGCCGCAGCCTCGATCTCTTCGGCGGGGAGCCGGATGAGATAGTCGAAGGCCGAAAGTGCGGCGGTGGAGCCTGCACCCATCGCGATCACGATCTGCTTGTAGGGGACGGTAGTGGCGTCGCCCGCGGCGAAAATGCCCGGCTGGCTGGTCTCGCCTCGCGCATCGATCTCGATCTCGCCGCGCGGGGTGAGCGCGACGCTGTCCTTGAGCCATTCGGTGTTGGGGACGAGGCCGATCTGGACGAAGATACCTTCGAGCGCGATGTCATGCTCGACGCCGGTGTTGCGGTCCTTGTACGTCAGGCCGGTCACCTTCTCCGCGCCATTGACGCGGGTCGTGAGCGCCGAGGTGATGACCTGAACATTCGGCAGGCTGCCAAGCTTGCGCTGAAGCACCGCGTCGGCGCGCAGCTGGCTGTCATATTCGATCAGCGTGACGTGGCCGACGATGCCGGCCAGATCGATCGCCGCCTCCACGCCCGAATTGCCGCCGCCGATCACCGCGACGCGCTTGCCCTTGAACAGCGGGCCGTCGCAGTGCGGGCAATAGGCCACGCCCTTGTTGCGATATTCGTCCTCGCCGGGCACGCCCATCTGGCGCCAGCGGGCACCGGTGGACAGGATGATCGTCTTGGCTTTCAGGCTCGCGCCATTCGCCAGCACGACCTCATGCAACCCGCCTTCACGCGCAGCGGGGATCAGCTTCTCCGCGCGCTGCAGGTTCATGATGTCGACGCCATTTTCCTTGACGTGACCTTCGAGCTGCGCGGCGAGCTTGGGACCCTCGGTATAGGGGACCGAGATGAAATTCTCGATGCCCATCGTGTCGAGCACCTGGCCGCCGAAACGCTCGGCGGCGATGCCGACGCGCAGGCCCTTGCGTGCGGTGTAGATCGCCGATGCAGCGCCAGCGGGGCCGCCGCCGACGATCAGGACGTCGAACGGCTCCTTCGCCGCGAGCTTCTCGGCCGCCTTGGCCTCCGCACCGCTGTCGAGCTTGGCGACGATCTGCTCGAGCTCCATCCGGCCCGACCCGAACAGTTCGCCGTTCAGATAGACGGTGGGGACGGCGAGCACCTGGCGCGCATCGACCTCTTCCTTGAACAGCGCGCCGTCGATCGCGACGTGGCTGATCTTGGGGTTGAGCACCGCCATCAGATTGAGCGCCTGCACCACGTCTGGGCAGTTCTGGCAGCTGAGCGAGAAATAGGTTTCGAAGTGGAGGTCCCCGTCGAGGTTCTTCACCGCTTCGATCACGTCCTGCGCCGCCTTGGACGGATGGCCGCCGACCTGGAGCAGGGCGAGCACGAGGCTGGTGAATTCATGCCCCATCGGGATGCCGGCGAAGCGCACCCCGATGTCGGTGCCCGCGCGGCGGATCATGAAGCTGGGCGTACGCTTGTCGTCGTCCTTGCGGATCAGCGTGATCTTGCCCGATAGGCCAGCGATTTCGGTAAGGAGGCCTTCGAGCTCGCGCGACTTCGCATCGTCGCCAAGGCTCGCGACGAGTTCGATCGCTTCACGGATATGGACGAGATAGCCTTCCAGCTGCTGCTTGAGGTGCGCGTCGAGCATCGGGAAACTCCTTGAACTGAAATCAAAACGGCCCGGGGCATCGGGAAGGACTGCCCCGGGCCGCGTTCGCACCCGCCAAACTGGGGGAGGGGCGGGTGCGATTATGCGTCCGGCTTAGATCTTGCCGACGAGGTCGAGCGACGGGGCGAGGGTGGTTTCGCCCTCTTCCCACTTGGCCGGGCAGACTTCGCCCGGGTGCGCCGCGATATACTGCGCCGCCTTGATCTTGCGGAGCAGTTCGGCGGCGTTGCGGCCGACGCCTTCGCTGGTGATCTCGACCAGCTGGATCACGCCTTCCGGATCGATCACGAAGGTGCCGCGATCCGCGAGGCCCTGACCCTCACGCAGCACGTCGAAATTCTTCGACAACGTGTGGTTCTGGTCGCCCAGCATGTAGTAGTTGATCTTGCCGATCGCGGGCGACGTGTCGTGCCATGCCTTGTGGCTGAAATGCGTGTCGGTCGACACCGAATAGACCTCGACGCCCATTTTCTGCAGGGTCGGGTAGATGTCGGCCAGATCCTCCAGCTCGGTCGGGCAGACGAAGGTGAAGTCGGCCGGGTAGAAGAAGAACACCGCCCACTTGCCGCGCACGTCGGCGTCGGTGACCTCGACGAACTTGCCTTCCTTGAACGCGGTTGCCGTGAACGGCTTCAGCTCGCTTCCGATGAGCGCCATGTTTGTTCTCCTTTGGATGGTGCAGTGCAGCTTGTGCGACGCCGCATATAGGGTGCGGCGCAGCACTTCCAAATTGGAAGAGTCGCTCTAGCTGATCGATCAAATCACTCAATCGGCGGCAATTGATCGATTGTCAGGCGATGGTGCGATAGACGCTGTAGCTGCTGGTCAGGGTGAGGACGATGCCGACGAGGATCAGCAAGGTCTTGGTCGGAACGCGCTTCGCGAGGATAGCGCCGAACGGTGCCGCGATCACGCCGCCGATCAGCAGGCCGACGACTGCTTCGGTAAATGCCGAGAATCCAAGGTGAAAGATGAAGGTGATCGATACCGACAGGGTCAGGAAGAACTCGACGCTGTTGACCGTCCCGATGGTGTAGCGCGGCTGGGTCCCCTGGATCAGCAGGTTGCTGGTGACTACCGGCCCCCAGCCGCCGCCGCCCGCCGCATCGAGGAACCCGCCGGCAAGGCCCAGCGGCTCGACGATCTTCGGCTCGCGATGATGGCGCGTGGGGAAGCTGATGCCGCGCCACAGCAAATAGACGCCGATCGCTGCCAGATACGCCATGACATAGGGCCGGGTGACCGACGCATCGAGCGTGCTGAGCAGATAGGCACCTGTGACGCCCCCGATCACGCCGGGGATGAGCAGGCGGAAGAACAGCTTCCACTTCACATTCTTGTGGATCGCGTGGCTGATGCCGGACACGCCGGTGGTGAAGCATTCGGCTAGGTGCACCCCGGCGGATGCCGTCGCAGGGGGCACGCCGAGGACGCTGACCAGCAAGGTGCTGGAGATCACCCCGAACGCCATGCCGAGCGCGCCGTCGACGATCTGTGCGGCAAAGCCGACCGCGATGAACGGAAGCAGGGCCTGGACGTCGAAACCTTCAAACATGCACACACCTGCTTACGATCGGATGTTCGGTTTGCCCTTCGGTTTCAATTCCCACAAGATACATCGTGTTTAGACGGTACAAGGCAAATCCTTGCCACGCTGGAATTGCGCGACACACTTTCCTAAATAGGGGCTCTTACGAAAAGGGGCCTGATCATGTTCGGCGGCGTCGCAGCCTATCTTGATTCCATCCGCGCGCGCGATCCGGCACCGCGCAGCCGTGCCGAAATCCTGCTGTATCCCGGCGTGTGGGCGCTGTTTTGGCACCGCGTCGCCCATCGCCTGTTTCGTGCGCGGCTCTTTTTCCTGGCGCGGGCGGTGAACCATCTGTCGCGCTGGCTGACCGCGATCGACATTCATCCCGGCGCGACGATCGGGCGCAATTTCTTTATCGATCACGGCTTCGTGGTGATCGGCGAGACTGCCGAGATCGGCGACAATGTTACCATCTATCAATGCGTCACGCTGGGCGGGACCAGCCCCGATAATGGCGTGGCTGGCAAGCGCCACCCGACGCTGTCCGACGGCGTGATCATCGGATCGGGCGCGCAGGTGCTCGGTCCGATCACGGTCGGCCCGCGCGCGCGCGTCGGCGCGAATGCGGTCGTGACCAAGGACGTGCCCGAGGGTGCGGTGATGGTCGGCATTCCGGCCAAGCCGACCTTGGTCGAGGCCGAGGCGTGGAAGAAGGACTTCGTGCCCTATGGCACGCCGTGCAGCGAGCTGTACGACCCGGCGACGCAGAAGCTGGAAATCATGCGCTGCGAGCTGGAGACGATGCGGAAGCGGCTCGACGCGCTGCTGGCCGAGCGTGCGGCCGAGGGCCATCCGGAGCAGCGCGACCGGGCGTGAGCGCTGACATCACCCCATTTCCGGCGCGCAATGCACCTACTCAGGTCGGGTTCGACCGCGCCGAGTTGATGCGCATCCTCGACCTCTATGGCCGGATGGTCGCTGCAGGTCATTGGAAGGATTATGCCATCGACCTGGGGCGTGACGCCGCCGTGTTCGCCGCATTCCGCCGCACCGCCGAGCGTCCGGAGTTCCGCGTCGAGAAGCGCCCGGCGCTGCGCAATCGGCAGGGCATGTGGGCGCTGGTCAACGAATCCGGGGCGGTGCTGAAGCGCGGACATGAGCTTGGCCCGGTCCTCGCCCCGGTCGAACGCCGGTTGATGAAGTTGGTCGAGGACTGAACGCCGCTCAAGCGGTGAACCGCTTGGTGAAGCCCTTCACATTGCCGAGTTCGGCGGGTTGGGCATCAACCCGACTGACCTGTGCCATCCCCGGCCCCTCGCGACAGCGATCGACAAAGGTGTCGAGCGCGACGTCTTCACCGTCCGCCAAAATCTCGACCCGCCCATCCTGAAGATTGCGAACCCATCCGGTTACGCCCAACTGGCGCGCAGTACGCACCGCCCAGTCGCGATAGCCGACGCGTTGCACGCGCCCTTCGATCAGCAAACGCTGAGCCGCCATGTGATACTCCCCGCATACCCGTGCGCCTACGCTGCGCACGCCGGTTCCATAGTCCGTTGCAGGGCCGTGCGCCCAGCCCTTCCCGGCGCACCGATGGGGCGGTTCGGCGCGCCAGGCGTCGGCCTGGTCCCGAAATGGCCGGGGACTAGGACAAGTCCCCGGTCAGGCCGGGCTGAACTCGCCGCTTTCATCCATCAGATGCAGCACGCCGTCGCTGATCGCGAAATAAGCGCCGTGGATCGCAAGCGTCCCTAAGGCCTCACGCTTTGGAATGAACGGGAACGTGCGCAGATTTGCGATCGAGGTGCGGACCGTTTCCCGTTCCATCTCACGCGAAGCTTCCGGCCCGTCGCCGAACTTGGCCTTCACCCGTGCGCGCGCGTCGTCGAGCAGGCTGACCCAGGCGTGGACAAAGCCGCCATCGCCCGGCTCCGAATGCTGGAACATCTCGGTCAGCGCGGCATGCGCGCCACCGCACATGCCGTGGCCGAGCACGACGATTTCCTCGACCTCGAGCTTGGTCACAGCAAATTCGAGCGCGGCGGACACGCCGTGGCGACCGCCGTCATTCTCGAACGGCGGGACCAGATTGGCGACGTTGCGTACGACGAAGATTTCGCCGGGCAGGGTGTCGAAAATCTGCGCGGGCTCGACCCGACTGTCGGAACACGCGATCACCATCACCTTGGGCGCCTGTGCCTCGGCCAATTGCGCCCAGCGTTCGTGCTGGCGGCGGTAGTCGGCGGTGCGGAAACGGCGATAGCCGTCGACGAGGTCGGTGAAGTGAGTCATGCCGCCTCCATTGCCGCGCAGTTACGGGGCTGGCAAGCGGCGGCCATCGTCGCTATTTGCGCGGCATGAACGATCCGACTCCCGTCGCGCGCCCGGAGCGCCAGCGCAAGCCTGACTGGATCCGCGTCAAGGCGCCCACTTCCGCCGGCTTTGCCGCGACGCGCGCGCTGATGCGCTCGAAAAGCCTGACCACGGTGTGCGAGGAGGCGGCCTGCCCCAATATCGGCGAGTGCTGGAGCAAGAAGCACGCGACGGTGATGATCCTGGGCGACACCTGCACCCGCGCCTGCGCCTTTTGCAATGTCAAGACCGGCATGCCGCGCGCGGTCGATCCGATGGAGCCGAACAACGTTGCCGATGCGGCGGTGCAGATGGGGCTCGAGCATATCGTGATCACCTCGGTCGATCGCGACGACCTGCCTGATGGCGGGGCGAAGCAGTTCGTCAAGGTGATCGAGGCGATCCGCAAGGCGTCGCCGACGACGACGATCGAGATCCTGACGCCCGATTTCCGCAACAAGCATGAGGCGGCGGTCGAGATGATCGTCGCGGCGCGGCCGGACGTCTACAACCATAACCTCGAAACCGTCCCGCGCCTCTATCCGACGATCCGGCCAGGCGCGCGCTATTATGCGTCGATCCGCTTGCTGGAGCAGGTCAAGAAGCTCGATCCGTCGATCTTCACCAAGTCGGGCATCATGCTCGGGCTGGGCGAAGAGCGGCTGGAGGTTCATCAGGTGATGGACGACATGCGCAGCGCCGACATCGATTTCCTGACGATGGGCCAGTATCTGCAGCCGACCCCGCGCCACGCCAAGGTCCAGGATTTCGTGACGCCAGCGGCATTCGATGCCTATGCGGCGATTGCGCGGGCCAAGGGGTTCCTGCTGGTGGCGTCTTCGCCGCTGACGCGGTCGAGCTATCATGCCGGCGACGACTTCGCGAAGATGAAGGCGGCGCGCGACGCCAATCTGGCAAAGGCGGTGGTTCCCGCCTGATGCCCCGTCACGCCGAGACTCGCCGACTGCCCTATTCGCCGGAACAGATGTTCGACCTGGTCGCTGATGTCGGGCGCTATGGTGAATTCCTGCCCTGGGTCACCGCGGTGCGGGTTCGATCGAACAGCGAGACCGAGATGGTCGCGGACCTGATGGTCGGGTTCAAGGGGCTGCGCGAGACCTTTACCAGCAGGGTACAGAAACAGCGGCCGGGACATATCCGGGTCGAATATCTCGAAGGGCCGCTGAAGCATTTGCACAATGACTGGAAGTTCCGGCCGGATGGCGAAGGCGGGGTACTGGTCGATTTCGAGGTCGATTTCTCGTTCAAGAACCGGGTGTTCGAAATGCTGGCCGGGCAGGTGTTCGATCGCGCGCTTCGGATGATGATCGGCGCGTTCGAGCAGCGCGCGGCGGCGCTTTACTCCGGGTCGGCGGGCAGCAGCAGTTCGAGCGCGCACAGCGCCGCCTGAAGGCGGACGCCGCCGCGGCCGAGATTGCCGAAATCGCGGGTGTCGGCGACGATGACATCCGGGTCTGCCGCCTTTTCGGCACGGGCGAAGACGACATGGCCGACCGGCTTCTTGTCGGTGCCGCCGCCGGGGCCAGCAACGCCGGTGATTGCAACTGCCACATCAGCGCCGCTCTGTTCCAGCGCGCCCTGGGCCATGCTCCACGCCGTGGCGACCGAGACGGCGCCGAAGGTTTCCAGCACGTCGCGGCTGACCTTCAACTGCTTGGTCTTGGCGGCGTTGGAGTAGGTGACGAAGCCAGCGATCAGAATGTCGGAGGAGCCCGGAATTTCGGTGATCGCCGCACAGACCAGCCCGCCGGTGCAGCTTTCGGCGACCGCCACCGTACGACCGGCGGCACGGTTGGCTTCGACGACGCGGCGCGCGGCGTCGACCAGTTCGGCGGGGAGAATCGTGTCCATCATTTGGGCCGCGCCATAGGGCAAAGCGGCAGCTTTGGCCCGTCTTTTCGACGATCGGCGTCGAGCTGTGCCATGCCGACGAACACGCCCGCCAGATTCTTGGGCGGCAAAGGCGCGAGGTTGGCGACAATCTTGTCGAGCTTGGGACAATCGGCCGGCTCGATCATCTGCCCGGCGAGCGGCACGACGATGACCTTGATCGCGGGGAGGACGAACATCGACCCGGCGATTGCCTGCATGTCCGGGCCGAGCAGCTTGGCGATCCCGCTGCGTGCGGTGGGGAGGGCGGGCGCTACGCCGGACTGCAGCCGGGCGGTAAAGGCCGGATTGGGGCGACGGAGGAACGCCGAGGCGGGGAGGGCGGTGCAGACGCGGCCCATCTCCGCCACCATGTCGGGCAGTAGCACCTGAAACAGGGCCTCCGCCTCGCCATCGGTGAGGCAGGGGCGCGGCTGGGCCTGAACGCTGGACACAGCGAGGCCGGTCCAGAGCGAAGCGGTGGCGGCGAGGTGGCGGATACGCATGAACTTACTCCGTCAGCGGCTGCACCGGGCAGCCCGTCGGATTGTTGTAGAGGTGGTGGCCGTGACGGCCCCTGAACCGGAGCATTTTATTCGGTCCGACCCGGAATGCGGATGGTGGCGATTGCCTGTGCCGCGATCCCTTCGCCGCGGCCGGTGAAGCCGAGGCGTTCGGTGGTGGTGGCCTTGAGGCTGACCCTGCCGAGCGGGAGCTGCAGGATTTCGGCGATGCGCGCGCGGATGGCGTCGCGGTGCGGCCCGATCTTGGGGGCTTCGCAGATCAGGGTGAGGTCGATGAAGTCGATGATCCCGCCCTCTGCCCGGACCAAGGACGCGGCATGGGCGAGGAAACGGTCGGACGCGGCGCCGCGCCATTGCGGGTCGCTGGGCGGGAAGTGCATGCCGATATCCCCGGCGCAGATCGTGCCGAGCAGCGCGTCGGTGATCGCATGCAGCGCGACATCGGCATCGCTGTGCCCGGCCAGCCCCTTGTCATGCGGGATCAGCACGCCGCCGAGCCAAAGTTCCTCGCCGGCCTGGAGTCGGTGGACGTCGTATCCCGTTGCCGACCGCGCGATCAGGTTGGCGGCATGGCGCGCCTCGGCGGCGGCGAAATCGGCGGGGTGGGTGATCTTCTCGAGCATTGCGTCTCCCGGGACGAGGGCGACGTCATGGCCCGCGCGGCGGAGCATCTGGGCGTCGTCGGTGGCTTCCTCACCGTCCGGCCAGGCGCGGTGGGCGGCGAGGATGGCGTCGAAGTGGAAGGCTTGCGGCGTCTGGATGCGGTTGAGCCCGGCGCGGGGGACATTGTCGCCGAGGATTTCGATCCCTTTTGCCAGCGTGTCGGCGACGGGGAGGACGGGAACGGCGCCGGGGTCCTGGTCGAGGGCGGCGAGCAGCGCGTCGATCACGGCGTTCGGGATGAAGGGGCGGGCGGCGTCGTGGATCAGGACGCGGGTCACGCCCTTCCCCTCCAGCGCCTCCAGCCCGGCGCGGACCGAGTCGCGGCGTTCGGCTCCGCCTTCGACGAAACTGACGTTTTCGAGCTGTATTGAGCGGGCGTATTCGTGCTGCCCCTCGCCGATGACGATGATGGTCTGGGTTATCATCGGGTGCGAGGCAAGCGCTGTAACACTATGAAAAAGCATCGGCTTTCCGCAGAGATTAGCGAATTGCTTGGGGATGCTTCCACCCGCGCGGATGCCCTTTCCGGCGGCGACGATAATGGCTGCGGTGATCATGATGCGACACCTAGGCGACTGGGACGCGACACCGACGCGACAGGTTTGAACGCGTAAACGACGGTCGCGCGGCGATGACGCGACAGTTGCGCGACGGAGCCGGGCAGCGAGGCGACAGCGTCGCGACGGCCAAGCGCGGGATGCGCGACAGTTTCACGGGAGGTGAAAATGGGTGCGGTACGTAGCATTGGGTCTGCCTAGCGAGAGAGGGCCGTGTAGGAAAGCAACTCGGGCAATTGTCGAACGCGCTTGGGCATGCGACGGTCGCAGTTATGCGACGGGTTCAAGGTTGTCTTTTCCTCCTGTGCCTGACGGGCTGCTTTGAATCGCGACGGCCGACGTTCGACAGGATCGAGTTGCGCGCACCGGGGTTGGAGGTGGCGGTCGACGGCGAAGGGCGAGGTGTCTTTGCCCGATCAAATTTCCATAACGGGCGGGTCGACCGAGGCAGCTTCTCGCTCTCGAGCGAGCGCTATGCCGAACTGAGGGGGCGTCTTGAGCGATTTCGGCGGTCGGATGGAACGGTCAACGAGTCCGAGGCAGGGGCACTGCTGGACCGAACCTGCAAGGGGGAGGAGGTGACCGATCAGGGCGGGGTGACGATCCACTGGCGCGGTTCATATGGCGGGCAATGGCACCTTGCCGATTTCGGCTGTGAGCCGAAGCGGTACGCAGAGCGAAATCGCGAATTGCGCGCAGTGTTGGCGTCATTGCCCGTCCCGGAGGCGGTCCCGCTTCCCTAGCATCTGTCGGGCATAGATAAAGAAGACCCTCCCCAACGCCTCCCGCAGGCGGGAGGGGCTTAAGAAGAGGGGGAGGGTCGCGCTTGCATCCTCGCCCTTGCCCCTGTATCGGCCCGTGCCTAAATTTCAGGCACAGATGACGATGTTGAACCCCATCCAGGTCGGGCCGGTGACGGTCGAGACGCCGGTGATTTTGGCGCCGATGACGGGCGTCACCGATCTGCCGTTCCGGCGGCTGGTGCGGCGCTATGGATCGGGCCTGAATGTTACCGAGATGATCGCGAGCCAGGCGGCGATCCGCGAGACGCGACAGTCGGTGCAGAAGGCGGCATGGGATCCGATCGAGGAGCCGGTGTCGATGCAGCTGGTCGGCTGCACCCCCTATGAAATGGCCGAGGCGGCGAAGCTGAACGAGGATCGTGGGGCTGCGATCATCGACATCAACATGGGCTGCCCGGTGCGCAAGGTGACCAATGGCGATGCCGGGTCGGCACTGATGCGGGTGCCGGATCTGGCGGCGAAGCTGATCGAGGCGTGCGTCAAGGCGGTCAGCGTGCCGGTGACGGTCAAGATGCGCATGGGCTGGTGCCATGACAGCCTGAATGCGCCCGAACTGGCGCGTGTCGCCGAAGAGCTAGGCGCCAAGATGGTGACGGTGCATGGCCGCACCCGCAACCAGATGTACAAGGGCAGCGCCGACTGGGCGTTCGTGCGAAAGGTCAAGGACGCGGTGTCGATCCCCGTGATCGTCAATGGCGATATCTGCACGGTCGAGGATGCGCGCACGGCGCTGGCGCAATCGGGCGCGGATGGCGTGATGATCGGGCGCGGGGCGTACGGCAAGCCGTGGGTGCTGCGGCAGGTGATGGACGCGCTGAGCGGCAAGGGCGAGCGGCCGGACCCGGGCATCGACGAACAATATGCCCTGATTGCAGAACATTACGCGATGATGCTCGATCATTATGGCGAGCTGACCGGCGTCAATCTGATGCGCAAGCATATCGGATGGTACACCAAGGGGCTGCCCGGATCGGCCGAGTTCCGCAACAAGGTGAACCAGGAGCCGAAGGCCGCGACCGTGCTGGCCATGCTCGACGAATTCTACGCGCCGTTTCGCGGCATGCCTGCGCTGGGATCATGGCCGTCACGCGAAGCGGCCTGAGGCCGCCGCCGCAGCCGGGCGAGCCGGATCTGGGGGAGCTGTTCGGCGGATTGCCGGTGGCGGCGCTGGTGCTCGACCCGCAGGACCGCGTGGTGCGCGCCAATATGGCGTGCGAGCATCTGCTCAACCATAGCGAGAAGGCGATGCTGGGGCAGCGACTCGACCGGATCGTGACCCCGCCCGAAGGCTATGGCGCGCGGCGCGATGGCCATGGCTTTGCCGCCTATGACATCGAGATCGAACCGACGCGTAGCCCGCGGACGCGGGTGGATTTCATCGAAGCGCCGATCGCCGAGCATCCCGGCTGGCGCATCGTGACGCTGCATCAGGCGCCGACGTCGCGGCGCTTGTCGGTGGGGGCGGATCGCAGCGCGGGCGCGCGCGCGGCGGTGGGGGCGGCGGCGATGCTGGCGCATGAGATCAAGAACCCGCTGTCGGGCATTCGCGGCGCGGCGCAGTTGCTGAGCGGCGATGATGACGCCGAGAGCCGCGCCGCGCTGACCCAGCTGATCACCACCGAAGTCGATCGCATCGCCGCGCTGATCGATCGGATGCAGGATTTCACCGATACGCGCCCGCCCAAGCTGGCGCCGCACAATATCTATCCACTGCTCGACCATGCGCGCCGCGTCGCGCTGGCCGGGTTTGCGCGGGGCATGGTGATCGAGGAGCGGTTCGACCCCTCGCTGCCGCCGGTGATGATGGACAAGGACGCGTTCCTGCAGATCGCGATGAACCTGCTCAAGAATGCGGCGGAAGCGCTGCGCGATGTGCCGGAGCCGAAGATCGTGCTGTCCACGCAATACCGCCATGGCGTCGCGATGCGGCCGGGGCCGGACCAGCCGCGCCGCTGGCTGCCGATCGAATTTTCGGTGACCGACAATGGCCCCGGCGCGCCGGCGGATATCGCCAGCCATTTGTTCGAGCCGTTCGTCTCCGGCAAGCCGGAGGGCAAGGGGCTGGGCCTGCCTTTGGTCGAGAAGCTGGTGCGCGACATGGGCGGGGTAGTCGAATATGCGCGGGCGGGCGATCCGGAGATGACGGTATTTCGGGTCAATCTGCCGCGGGCGGACGGATGACGATGGACTGGGTCGATGTCGTCGGCTGGGTGGGGGCGGGGCTGGTGCTCATTGCCTATGGCTTGCTCTCGGCGGGCCAGCTCGCGGCACGGGACGTGGCCTATCAGCTGATGAATGTGTTTGGCGCCGTCGGCATGCTGATCAACGGCTATGTGCGCGGCGCGCTGCCGTCGGCGGCGCTCAACCTAATCTGGATGGGCATCGGCCTGTACGTGCTGGCGAAGTATCGGGGGCGGACGGAATGAGTGCGACGGCATCGATCCTGATCTGTGACGATGATGCCGCGATCCGCACCGTGGTGACGCAGGCGCTGCGCCGCGCGGGGCATCGTGTGACGGCGGCGGCGTCGCTGGGCGAGTTGCGGCGCGAACTGGCGGCGGCGCTGCCCGATGTGCTGGTAACCGATGTCGTGCTGCCCGATGGCAATGGGCTGGATTTTGTCGCGACCTTTACCGGCGAGACGCCCGATGTGCCCGTGATCGTGCTGTCGGCGCAGAATACGCTGTCGACCGCGGTGCGCGCGACCGAGGCGGGGGCGTTCGACTATCTGCCAAAGCCGTTCGACTTGGATGCGCTGACCGCGACGGTGGCGAGCGCGCTGGCGCGGGGGCGGCGGCTGGTCGACGACCTGCCCGCTGCCGAGGAACAGGCGGTGGCGCTGATCGGGCGCTCGCCGGCGATGCAGGACGTGTACCGCGTGATCGCGCGGGTGGTGTCGAACGAGCTGACCGTGCTGATCACCGGTGAAAGCGGGACCGGCAAGGAGCTTGTGGCGCAGGCGATCCATGATCTGGGGCCACGGCGGCGCGCGCCGTTCGTCGCGATCAACATGGCGGCGATCCCGCGCGAGCTGATCGAGGCCGAGCTGTTCGGGCATGAAAAGGGCGCGTTCACCGGCGCGGCGGCGCGGGTGGCGGGGAAGTTCGAACAGGCGAGCGGGGGGACTCTGTTCCTCGACGAGATCGGTGACATGCCGATGGAGGCGCAGACGCGGCTGCTGCGCGTGCTGCAGTCGGGCGAGTTCACCACGGTCGGCGGGGCGCGGGCGATCCGGGCGGATGTGCGCATCGTCGCGGCGACCAACAAGGACCTGATGAACCAGGTCGTGTCGGGACAGTTTCGCGAGGATCTGTTCTATCGGTTGAATGTCGTGCCGATCGCGCTGCCGGCGTTGCGCGAGCGGCGGCAGGACATCCGGTTGCTGGCGCGGCATTTCCTCGACCGCGCGGTCGAGGACGGGTTGCCGCGCAAGCATGTCGGCGACGATGCGATTGCGGTGCTCGAAGCGCATGACTGGCCGGGCAATGTCCGCGAGCTGGAGAACCTCATGCGGCGCATGGCCGCGCTGCATCGCGACGAGTGGATCGACGGCGATGCCGTGCGCGCGATGCTGGGCGAGGGGAGCGGGCTTGCCGCGCCGACGCGCGATGCCGGGATCGAGGCCGCGGTGATCGCGCGGCTGACCCGGCTGGCGGCGGAGGAACCGGCGGTGCTCGAAGACGGCACGCTGTATGACCGCATCATCGGCGAGGTCGAGCGCCCGCTGATCGAGGCGATGCTGGCGCGGCATGGGCACAACCAGCTGCGCGCGGCGCGGGCGCTGGGGATCAACCGCAATACCCTGCGCAAGCGGTTGGACACGCTGGGGATCGATGTCGGCGGACGCCTGGACGACCCGGCCTAGCGGCGGAATTGGCCCAGTTAGCGACAGATTGAGCGACAAGTGTGTTTTCATGGCAACAATGTTGTTGTAGCCAAGTCACGATGGATGTTGCCGCAAAGCCACTGATCGACGCGGGCGCGACCCGCTGGCGGCTGAGCATCACCCCCTTTGTCGAGCTGCTGGTGCTGGGAATCGCGCTGGCGGTGCTGGTAACCAGCTATTTCGTCGTGAGCGGAAATACCGGGTCGCAGCGGTTGCTGAC
>NZ_LSJM01000056.1 GCF_001557215.1 Sphingomonas sp. CCH9-E2
GACCGCCTCTCCCCCTTGAACGAACATCGACGCCGGCGCACGCCGGCACCATGAAGCGAGATCCGCTTGCGATCTCGCCCCGCCATGTGGGTCGTCACCTTGGGCCAAGACCGCTTGCGGGCTTGGGGAGCGAAGCGAGTAGGGCCACGGTGCCGCGCCAGCGGCAGGCGCATGTCCCCTGCCTGGATTGAAATTGTTGCTCAACTGAGCTACATCATGGGGGATTGACCAAGGAGGTTCCAATGGCCGCTACCGCTTTCGTGCGCGCGCGCATCGACGAAACAGTGAAGGATGAAGCCGCCGCCGTGCTGGCCGAGCTGGGGCTGACCGTCTCGGATGTGGTCCGCATGACCCTCACGCGGGTCGCCAAGGATCATGCGTTGCCGTTCGAGCTGAAGGTGCCGAACGCCGAGACGCGCGCCGCGATCGAGGCGTCCCGCGCGACGATGAAGGCCCGCCGCGCCCGTTTCACCGATGCTCAGGAACTATTCGATGCCCTCGACCAAGAAGCCCGCCAGCAGTAAGCGGGCTTCGTTCCCAAGAGAGGCGTCCTACGAAAAAAGGTTCGTCAAGGATTGGGAGCGGCTGTCGCGCAGCGGGCGCTACAACATGAAACAGCTCAAGGAGGCGATGATGATGCTCATCGCCAACGATGCGCCGTTAGGCCCGGAATGGCTGGATCATCCGCTGAAAGGCGATTGGAGCGATCATCGCGAGTGCCATATCGGCGGCGATTTCCTGCTGATCTATACGATTGAGGGGAATCTGGTGAACTTCGTGCGCGCCGGCACTCATGCGGAACTGTTTGAATAGCCATGCGCGTAATCTTCAT
>NZ_LSJM01000057.1 GCF_001557215.1 Sphingomonas sp. CCH9-E2
CCGCCTTCACCGCCGCGACCGCTGCCGAGCGGGTCGAGCGGATGCGGCAGCTCTGGGACGAGGCGCAGGGGCCCCGCGCCAAATATAGCCGGCTCATTCTCACCGCCCGCGCCGCCGCGCGCCTGACGCCATCGGCGGAGCATAGCGCCGACGCCGACCGGTTGATTGCATCGATGCTCAGCGCCGGGCTCGACCGCGCCGCGCTGCGTTGGAAACAGATCGCCCCGCGTGGCAGCGATGGCTGGGGCATGTTGCTGCTCGCCGAGCCCGGCCGCGCGGTCGCGGTCGGCGATGTCGAGGCCTATCGCAACAGCGCCGACTCGACCAATGGCGCGATGCTCATCGCCGCGATGGCGGGGATGGGCCGCATTCCGACCAATGATGGCGAGCGCTTGATGCGCGCATCGGGGGTCGAGTTCGGCGCGGCCAATGCCTGGACCCGCGCGATTGCGCGCGCCGCCGATGCCAATCAGCCGGGGACGGTGGTCCTGCTCGCCGCGGTCGGCATGCAGAGCCGGGTGTGGGAAGGTGTCTCGCCCGAGGCGATCTACCACATCACCCGCGCGCTCTCGCAAGTCGGGCTCGACGGCTATGCGCGGATGATCGCCGTCGAGGCGATTACGCGGCTTTGACCACGATCCGCCCGGGCGACGACCCGGCGCTGATCGAGCGCTTTCTGGAGATGCTGGCGGCGGAGGCGGGGGCTTCGGCCAACACCATCGCGGCTTATGGCACCGATCTGCGGCTAGCGTCGGCGGCGCTGGACGGCGGCCTCGCGCTGGCCGACCGCGCGGCGATCGAGCGGCTGGCAGAGGAGTGGCGCGACCTCGCCCGCGCCACCGTCGCACGCAAATCCGCCGCGCTGCGCCGCTTCTACGGCTTTCTGCTCGACGAGAAGTTGCGCAGCGACGATCCCGGCAGCGCGCTGCCCCGGCCCGGCACCGGACGCAGCCTGCCCAAGACGCTGTCGAACGCCGATGTCGACGCGATCTTCGCGGCGATTCAGGCGCGGATCGATCGCGTGCCGCTCGATCCGCGCGACCTGCGCCTGCTCGCGCTGATCGAACTCCTCTACGGCTCGGGCCTGCGCGCCAGCGAACTCGTCTCGCTTCCGCGCGGGGCGGTCCAGCCGGACAAGCCCTATCTGATCCTACGCGGCAAGGGCGGCAAGGAGCGGCTGGTCCCGCTGTCCGATCGCGCACGCGCGGCGGTGGCGGCGTGGCGTGAGCATGTCGATCCGGCGCGGCCGTGGCTGTTCCCCTCGGGCAAGGGGCATTTGAGCCGCATCCGCCTGTATCAGATGGTGCGCGACATTGCGGGCCTAGCGGGCATCCCGCCCGACCGGATCAGCCCGCACGTCCTGCGCCACGCCTTTGCCACGCATTTGCTGGAGGGCGGGGCGGATCTGCGCGCGTTGCAGGCGATGCTGGGCCATGCCGATATCGCAACCACCGAAATCTATACCCATGTCGACAGCGCCCGCCTGGTCACCCTCGTCAACGAACGCCACCCGCTCGCCGACACGCCCCGAATTGACGCGAAGCGCGACCGCGCATAGGTGCGCGCGATGGCCAGTTTTCTTGAATTCGAAAAGCCGATCGCGGAGCTTCAGGCCCGGATCGACGAATTGCGCGACACCGCTGCGGGCGGCGAGGTGGATATCGAGGCAGAGGTCGCCAAGCTGCAGGCCAAGTCCGACCGCTTCTTGAAGGACGCCTATGCCAAGCTGACCCCGTGGCAGAAGACGCAGGTCGCGCGCCACCCGGAGCGTCCGCACTTCAAACATTATGTCGCGCGGCTGATCACCGATTTCATGCCGCTAGGCGGCGACCGCGCGTTCGCGGACGATCAGGCGATTCAGGGTGGCCTGGGCCGCTTCCGGGGCCAGCGCGTCATGGTCATCGGCCATGAAAAGGGCGACGACACCACCAGCCGCCTGCGCCACAATTTCGGCATGGGCAAGCCCGAGGGCTATCGCAAGGCGATCCGCCTCGTCGAGCTGGCCGACAAGTTCGGCATCCCCGTCGTGACGTTGGTCGACACCTCCGGCGCCTTCCCCGGCATGGAGGCCGAAGAGCGCGGGCAGGCCGAAGCGATCGCCCGCTCGACCGAAGCGTGCCTCAACCTCGGTGTGCCGATGGTCGCGTCGATCCTGGGTGAGGGCGGTTCGGGTGGCGCGGTCGCGCTTGCCGCCGGCAACCGCGTGCTGATGATGGAACACGCGGTTTATTCGGTGATCTCGCCCGAGGGGTGCGCCTCGATCCTGTGGCGCACCGCCGACAAGGCCGCCGACGCCGCCGAAGCGATGAAGGTGACCGCGCAGCATCTCAAGGAACTGGGCGTGATCGACACGATCGTCGCCGAGCCGCTGGGCGGCGCGCATCGCGACCATGCCAAGGCGATCGACGCACTCGGCGACGCCATCGAAGCGGCGCTCAAGGATCTGTCGGGCCAGAGCGCGACCGCGCTGCGCAAGGCGCGCCGGGCCAAGTTTCTGGCTATGGGTCGGGCGTAACCGTCCCTCGAACAAGCAAAAATGGGGCGGGGGCCAAGGGTCGCCGCCCCATCTTTACGGGTCGTTCAGGTCACGACGCCTTCATGTTCGAAGAGACGTTCGTGAACGTCTTTTTGAGCTGGTTGCCCAGGCCCTGCATTGCGGCGATCGCAGCCACGGCGATCAGTGCGGCGATCAGGCCATATTCGATTGCGGTCGCAGCGCGTGTATCGCGCAACGTCGCCAAAAAGCGCTTAACCATAAATCCCCCTGCTTCGAAAAAGGGGCGGTGAACCGCTGGCTCACCGCCCCCTGTTCAGTCGTTTCGAAACGAAGGGGTCTTACGACGCCTTCATGTTCGACGAAACGTTGGTGAAGGTGGTCTTGAGCTGGTTGCCCAGGCCCTGCATCGCGGCGATTGCAGCGACGGCGATCAGAGCGGCGATCAGGCCGTACTCGATTGCGGTGGCGCCCTTCTTGTTGCCGAAAATCTTGCGGATCGTGTTCATACCGGTCTCCATCCTGTTCGAAGCTTCAGTTTTCCCGGCTGCGCCCGGTGAAAACCGGTCTCAGCAAGCCCGAAACTAGGGGACGGAAGTTAATAAAGGCCTTAGACGCACGGCTGCATCGGCGAAAAATCAGCCGGGGTTCTGGACCTTGTTGCTGACATTGTTCCACATGCCCGTGGTGCCGCCGGCCAGTTCGGTCAGCGCGCCGATCAGGACAAGGACGATGAGCGCGAGAATAAAGCCATATTCGACCGCCGTCGCACCGCGATTGCAGCGTGACAGTCGGGTCAGCAATGGCTTGCGTTCAGGCATCCTCGGCCCTTCATGTTGGCGCTACCGGAAAACTACGGAAACAAGATTAACGAAATGCTGAATTCGGATGCTGGGATTCCATCAGGGCGTATCCTTACGGTAGTGGCGGCGGCGCTGGTCGATGCCGACGGGCGCGTGCTGGTGCAGCAACGTCCGCCGGGCAAGCCGATGGCCGATCTGTGGGAATTTCCCGGGGGCAAGGTCGAGCCGCACGAGCTGCCCGAAGCCGCTTTGTGCCGCGAGCTGCAAGAGGAGTTGGGCATCACCGTCGACCCCGCCGCGCTGGTCCCCGCAACCTTCGCCAGCGCACCGCTAAGCGAGCGCCATTTGCTGCTGCTGCTCTACACCTTGCGCAATTGGGGCGGGGAACCCGTGGCGCGGCACGCGACCGCGCTGCAATGGGTTCACCCGCCCGCCTTGCGCACCCTCGCCATGCCGCCAGCGGACATCCCGCTGATCGGCATGCTCGAGGCGCTGCTTTAGGTCGTGCTCGGCGTCGGCTCGCTGCGGGTACGCCACAGCGAGTAGACGATGCCCGTGGTCAGGATCGCGGCGGTAATACCCAGCGACACGACCGGCGGGATCTTCGCCAGTCCCAGCGCATCGGCGACGAAGATCTTCGACCCAATGAACACCAGCAGCACCGCGAGCGCGTACTTCAGATAGTGGAACCGGTCGACCAGCGCCGACAGCGCGAAATACAACGCGCGCAGGCCCAGGATCGCGAAGATGTTCGACGTGTAGACGATGAACGGGTCGGTGGTGATGGCAAAGATTGCCGGCACCGAATCGACAGCGAACACCAGGTCGGCAAACTCGATCATCACCAGCGCCAGGAATAACGGCGTCGCATGCCGCGCCACCGTCCCCGTCTTGGCATCCGGCTCCTGCACGAAGAACGCCGTCCCGCGCAGTCCGTCGGTCACGCGCATATGCCGCTTCAGCCAGCCGAGCAGCGGCGAGTTCGCCACGTCATAGGGCGTGTCGACCATTCGCCACATCTTGATGCCGGTGAAGATCAGGAAGGCGGCAAAGAGGTAAAGCACCCAGCCGAATTCGGACACGATCGTCGCGCCCAATGCGATCATGATCGCGCGCAGGACGATGACGCCCAGGATGCCCCAGAACAGCACCCGGTGCTGATACTGACGCGGGATCGCGAAATAGGTGAAGATCATCGCGATGACGAAGACATTGTCCATCGCTAGGCTCTTCTCGACGACGAAACCGGTGACGTAGTTGATCGCCGCGGTCTCGCCGAGCTGCCACCAGACAAAGCCGCTGAACGCCAGGCCGAGCACGATATAGAAAGCGGAGAGCATCAGGCTCTCCTGCACGCCGATCTCGCGCGACTTGCGATGCAGGACGCCGAGGTCGAGCGCGAGCAATGCGGCAACCAGCCCCATGAAGGCGAGCCACATCCACACCGGCTTGCCCAGCCAGAGTAACGTCAGAAATTCCATGGTGAATCAGCCCCTGTTGGCTAAGGCGCGTTCTGCGCCATCATGGCGGTCCGACATCATGCGCGTCGCGCGCATCAGAGGGGCCCGGACCGCCGGTGGTGGTCGAAATCAGCTACCGGTCGCGAGCGTGCGCTTCCAGTGGCCGGCCAGACGGTCCTTGACCGCCAGCTTCAGCTTCTTGAGCCGCAACAGCCGAAACCCGTCCGGATTGCGTCGCCGCGCCTCGCGACGAATTTCCTCGTCCAGTTTGCGGTGGACGACGCTCAGACGGTACAACATGCCACTCATCATAATGCCTCCTGTCGATGTGAAATCGATCGGACGGCCGTCAGCGGGTGGATACGGTCACGAAAAGCCCAGCCTGCATCGGGTCATCCGATGCGGTCCGACATCGCGATCATACGATCGCCAGAGGGGCCCGGTCCGCGCGCTGTTTATGGCTGCAGCGCACCATTTTGTCAAGATGTCAGGGCTTGGGCCGCAGTGCATCGGCCAGCGATGCGCTCGCCGAACCGCGCCGCGCGGGCTTGGGCTGGCTGGGGTCGGGGGCCCAGCCGGTGACGAAGATCGCGTCGAACCGCTCGCTGGTCCGCCCCTCGCCATCGGCGCGCGTGGCGAAGGCTTGCGCGGCGCGTGCCACTGCGCTGCGGGTCAGCGGGGCGGGGTCGCGCAGCAGGCTGGTCGCGCCCATGCCGCGCAGGTCGCGGACCAGGTCGAACAGGCTGGCGTAACGCACCTCCAGCGTCTCGACATCCGCCACCGGCAGCGCGAACCCCGCGCGGACCAGCAGATCGCCTGCCGCGCGCACATCGACCTGAGGATGCACCCGCGCCGCCGGCCGATCGCCCTCCGCCTCCAGCATCACGCTGCGCAGGGTGGAGAGCGTCGACCCGCCCAGAAACGCGCCCATGAACAGCCCGTCGGGCCGCAGCGAGCGGCGGATCAGCGCCAGCGCGCCGGGCAGATCGTTGACGCTGTCGAGCACGCCCGCCGAGACGACGAGGTCATAAGCGCCCTCGGGCGAATGCGGTCGGTCCTCATCGGCCTGCACTCCCCCCGACAGCGCTGCGAAGCGCGTCCCGGCGTCGAGGCGCGTGACGCGCGCACCCGGCGGTGGGACGAAGGTCCCATCGAAGCTGCCCAGGTCCAGCACGTCGCGAAACTCGCGCCGCACCGCGTCGAGCCGCTCGGCAATCCCGTCGAGCATCCAGGCCCGGATGAAGTCGAACCCGGCAAAGCCCGGCGCTGCGC
>NZ_LSJM01000058.1 GCF_001557215.1 Sphingomonas sp. CCH9-E2
CATCAGGATGCCGCTGACGATCGCCTTGCACCGCCGAACCGCCCCGTCCATCTCGGCCAGTTCCTGCTGCAGTTCGGAATCGTCCCTGAGGCGCGGCATCGCGCGCCAATCCCCGATCGCGACCGACAGCAGCGACAGCGGCGTCCCCAGCTCATGCGCCGCGCCCGAGGCGAGCAGGCCCATGCGCACGATATGATCCTCCTCCGCCGCGCGCTGGCGGACAGCGGCGAGCGCGGCGTCGTGGGTGCGCAGATTGCGGCTGATCTGGCCGATAAAGACCACCAGCAGCACCGCGATCAGCACGAAACAGACGAACCCGCCGAACAGGTACAGATTGACCGGATCGACCGGCAGATTGGCCGGGAGCACCAGCGGCGTCGGATCGAGCGCGAGGATGCCCAGCGCGATCAGCGTCGCGGCGACGATCGTCCAGGGATAATGCGGCCGCAACAGCACCGCGCCAAGCACGATGTGCAGCAGGAACAAGGCCGCGAACGGATTGGTGATCCCGCCCGACAGGCTGAGCTGCACCGTCAGCGCGCCGACATCGAACAGGAGGGCGGCGGCCAGCGCGCCGTCGCTGAAGCGCGCGCCGCTGGCGATCAGCACATGGCTGGCGATGTTGAGCGCGGCGAGCGTCGCGGTGGACATGAGCAGCTGCGTCATCGGCAGGTCGATGCCGAGCGCGAACTTCACCACCGCGACGGTCACCAGCTGTCCGCCCACCGCCAACCAGCGCAATTGCGTGAGCAACAGCATGTTGCGCCGCCCCGCATCCGCCGGCTGAAAGGCGGGCTCAAGGATCTGCCGGTTCACGCGTCCTTGTTGGGCGCAACCGCCGCTTTGCGCAACACCAGCCAGATAGCGCCGAGCGACAGCAACGCCAGCGCGAACCAGGTCAGCGCATAGCCCAGATGATTGTCGGAAAAGCGCAGCACGGTCAGTCCGCCGCGCGGCCACCCGCCCGGATTGGGCGCGGCGTCGGCGTCGATGAAATAGGGCGCTGGGTTGTTCAGCCCCCGCGCGGCGGCGACCGCGGCGACATCGCGCGAATACCAATTGTCCGCCGCAGGATCGTTGCTGCGCAGGAAGCCGCCGCCCGGCTCGGTCACGCGCAGCAGGCCGGTGACGGTCACCGGCCCCACCCCATTCCCCGCAGCGCGGCTGGCGGCGTCGCGCCGGTCGGGCGGGACGAACCCGCGATTGACCAGCACGGTGAAGCGCCCGGTATCGAGCGGGGTGACGACCCAATAGCCGCTGCCCAGATCGCTGACCGCGCGCACCAGCGTTTCGCGGTCGTGCAGGAACCGGCCCGTCACCCGAACGCGGCGATAGGCGTCCGCCTCGGCACTCACCGCAACCCCCGGAGCCGGCGCGGCGACCGGCGCCGCGGTGCTGCGCGTCTCGACCGCGTCGATCAGCGCATGCTTCCACGCCCGCCGCTCGACCTGCCAGATGCCCAGCGCCACGAACCCGGCGGCGAGCATCAGCAGCAGCGCCGCTGGAACGGCGCGCCGGAGCTTCACGGGACCTGCTGCTCCAGATGCTGCGGCATCATGTTGCTGTTGAGGTGATGCATGACCCACAGCGATCCGGCGAGCATGATGAAGATCACGATCACGGTGAACACCAGCGAGGTGAGCGTCCAGCCGCCTTCGGACTTGGGGTTCATGTGCAGGAAGAAGATCATGTGGACTATGATCTGCACCACCGCAAAGCCCATGATGACCGCCGCCGTCACCCCGGCGCTGAGCGGCATCGTCATCACCAGCCAGAACGGGATCGCGGTCAGGATCACCGACAGGACGAAACCGATCACATAATCGCGCAGCGTCGCGTGCGGCAGCTCGGCGACGGTGTGGTGCTCGTCATGGTGCGCGCTCATCGCAGCATCCCCATCAGATAGACAAAGGTGAAGACGCCGATCCAGATGACGTCGAGGAAGTGCCAGAACATGCCAAGGCACGCGACCCGGCGCTGATTGGCGGGGATCAGCCCCTTGCGCCCCAGCTGGACCATCAGCGTCACCAGCCAGATCAGGCCGAAGGTGACATGCAGGCCGTGGGTGCCGACCAGAGTGAAGAAGGCCGACAGGAACGCGCTGCGCTGGGGCGTCGCGCCCAGTTCGATCAGATGGTGGAACTCATACAGTTCGATGCCCAGGAACGCCGCGCCGAACAGGCCGGTGACGGCCAGCCAGCCCTGTGTCGCGCGCACCTTGCCCAGCTGCATCGACAGCATCGCAAAGCCATAGGTGATCGACGAGAACAGCAGCATCGCGGTGTTGAGCGCGATCAGCTTCAGGTCGAACAGGTCCTTCGGCCCCGGCCCTGCCGCGTAATTGCCGCCGAGCACCGCGTAACAGGCGAACAGGATCGCAAAGATGAGACAGTCGCTCATCAGATAGATCCAGAAGCCCAGCATCGTGCTATGCCCCTCGGGGTGCGGATGCTCCTCCAGCTCGTAAAAGACGGGGGGCGTGTTGGGGTCTGCGATCACGGCGGTCATGCTGCGGCTCCGGCGGCCAGCTGGCGGGTGCGGGCGTCCTCCACCGTAGCGACGGTCGCCGCCGGGATGTGGAAGTCGCGGTCATAGTTGAAGGTATGGATGATCGCGGTCGCGAGCAGCGCGACGAACGCCGCGATCACCAGCCACCAGATATGCCACACCAGCGCAAAGCCGATCACCAGGCTGATGCCCGACAGGATGATCCCGGCACCGGTCGGGCGCGGCATATGAATGTCGCGGAAGCCGTCGACAGGGCGCGCGGCATTGCGCTTCTTCATGTCGTACCACGCGTCCAGGTCGTGGATGCGCGGGGTGAACGCGAAGTTGTACTCCGGCGGGGGCGAACTGGTCGCCCACTCCAGCGTGCGACCGTTCCACGGGTCGCCATCGACCTTCAGCTCCTCGCGCTTCCAGATGCTGACCGCGAACTGGACCAGCATCGCGAAGATGCCGACCGCGATCGTCGCCGCGCCAATGCCGGCGATGATGAACCAGATCTGCAAGGACGGATCGTCGAACACCCGCATCCGGCGCGTCACGCCCATCAGGCCGAGGATGTAGAGCGGCGCGAAAGCGAGCCAGAAGCCCACGACCCAGCACCAGAAGGAGACCAGGCCCCACTTCTTGTCGAGCTTGAACCCGAACGCCTTGGGCCACCAATAGTTGATCGCCGCGAACAGGCCGAACAGCACGCCGCCGATGATCACGTTATGGAAGTGCGCGATCAGGAACAGCGAGTTGTGCAGCACGAAGTCCGCCGGCGGCACCGCGAGCAGCACCCCGGTCATGCCGCCGATGGTGAAGGTCAGCATGAACGCGATCGTCCACATCATCGGCAGCTCGAACCGGATGCGCCCGCGATACATGGTGAACAGCCAGTTGAAGAGCTTCGCCCCCGTCGGGATCGAGATCACCATCGTCGTGATGCCGAAGAAGCTGTTGACGCTCGCCCCCGACCCCATGGTGAAGAAGTGGTGGAGCCACACGACGTACGACAGGATCGTGATGACCACCGTCGCATAGACCATCGAGGTATAGCCGAAGAGCCGCTTGCCCGAGAAGGTCGAGGTGACTTCGCTGAACACGCCGAACAGCGGCAGGATCAGGATGTAGACCTCAGGATGACCCCAGATCCAGATCAGGTTCACGTACATCATCGACGATCCGCCGAAGTCGTTCGTGAAGAAGTTGGTGCCGGCATAACGGTCGAGCCCGAGCAGCGCGAGCACGGCGGTAAGCACCGGGAAACTGGCGACGATCAGGATGTTGGCGCACAGCGACGTCCAGGTGAACACCGGCATCTTCATCAGGCCCATGCCCGGTGCGCGCAGCTTCAGGATGGTGACGATCAGGTTGATGCCGGACAATGTCGTCCCAACGCCCGCTATCTGGAGCGACCATATATAGTAATCGACGCCCACATTCGGGCTGTAGGTAATCCCCGACAGCGGCGGATAGGCGAGCCATCCGGTCTGGGCGTACTCCCCGACGAACAGCGACACCATCGTCAGCGCCGCGCCCGCCGCGGTCATCCAGAAGCTGAAATTGTTGAGGAACGGGAAGCTGACGTCGCGCGCGCCGATCTGCAGCGGGACGACATAGTTCATCAGGCCGGTGATGAACGGCATCGCTACGAAGAAGATCATGATCACGCCATGGGCGGTGAAGATCTGGTCGTAGTGATGCGCGTTGAGATAGCCTTCGTTCCCGCCGAACGCCATCGCCTGTTGCAACCGCATCATGATCGCATCGGCAAAGCCGCGCAGGAACATGATGAGGCCCAGGACCATGTACATGATCCCGATCTTCTTGTGGTCCACGCTCGTGAACCACTCCTTCCACAGATAGCCCCACAGTCGATACTTCGTCAGCAGCGCCAGCATCGCGAGGCCACCGATCGCGACCACCGCAAAGGTGACGATCAGGATCGGTTCGTGCAGCGGGATCGAGTCGAGCGACAGGCGGCCGAAGATCGGATCGACCGACGGGGAGGGATGCGCAATGGGATCGGACACGGGCTTGCTCAGCTTTCCGGAAGGGCGGGAAGGTCGGTCATCGCGGTGCGCGCGACCGGCGGGGTCGACTGGCGCACGCGCGACAGGCCGGCGCCGGTCAGCGGGGTGCTGTCCACCGGCTTGGGATCGGGACCGGTCATCGGCACCATCGGCGTGGTGCAGACGGCGGCGACATAGCGGGTGTTAAGCGTCGGCAGCGTGCCGCGCGCGGCGAACTTGTCATAGGCAAGGTCGCGGACATTGTAGGTGCCGGCAAGGCCCAGCCCGCCCTTTGCGTCGATCGCCATCATGTCGTGCATGCACATCTTGCCCGGCTCGACGCACAGGTTGACGACGCGGTCGAACAAGTTCGGTTCGACCTGTGCAAAGCGGCGCACCGGCTCCTTTTCGCTTGGGCGTTCGAGCTTGAGATAGGTCGCACGGTCGAGCGGCTTGGCATTGCCCTTCACCTGCGCCACCCATTCATCGAACTTGCCGCGCTCCATGCTCTTTGCGGCGAAGCGCATGTTGGAGAAGCCGGCGCCCGAATAGTTGGCGGAGAAGCCGACGAAATTGCCGGTCTCGTTGAAGATGCCGTGCAGCTTGGTCTCCATGCCCGGCATCGCGTAGATCTGCCCCGCCAGCGCCGGGATGTAGAAGCTGTTCATCACGGTCGAGGACGCGATGCGGAAACGGATCGGGCGATCCACGGGTGCGGCGAACTCGTTCACCGTCGCGATCCCCTGTTCGGGGTAAATGAACAGCCATTTCCAGTCGAGTGCGACGACCTGAACCTCCAGCGGCTTTTCGCGATCGGGGACCGGTGCGCCGGGCGCTTCCGCCTTGGGTGCGGCGAGCGGGCGATAGGGGTCGAGCAAGTGGGTCCCGACCCAGGTCAGCGCGCCGAGGCAGATGATGATCAGCAGCGGCGCGGCCCAGATCACCAGCTCCAGCTGGGTCGAATGGTCCCAGTCGGGATCATAGGCCGCATCCTGGTTCGCCGCGCGGTACTTGAACGCAAAGAACACCGTCAGCGCCATCACGGGCACGATGATCAGCAGCATCAGCGCGGTGGAGATCATCACCAGATTGCCCTGCTGCCGCGCCACTTCACCGGCGGGGTTGAGGACGATCAGCCCACAGCCGGACAGCAACGGCAGCGCGGCGAGCGCCAGCAGGGGGCGGAGGCGATGGCGGAATCGGACAGGGTTCTGGGCCATGATCCGCGCCTACGCCCCTGCCCCCGGCGCGCACATAGGACATTTTGTCCAATCCCTTGATGCCCATCAATGCAGCAGTGCGTTTTCGCTGCGGGAAGCCGACACTGTTCCGCATCTAGTGAGTCGCGCCGCGTGAGCGGGGCAAGCCGGGAAGACTGGAATGAGCGCCGAAACCGTCCCCACGACCGAAGCCGAGCGCGATGCGCGCGCGGTCAATTCCGACGGCCCGCGGGACGGGCACAAGATCGCGCCGGGCGAGATCGCGATCGGCGTCGTCATCGGGCGCACGTCCGAATTTTTCGACTTTTTCGTCTATGCCATCGCGTCGGTGCTGGTATTCCCGTCGCTGGTGTTCCCCCACCTCGACCCGCTGCAGGGGACGCTGTGGTCGTTCGCGATCTTTGCGCTCGCATTTGTCGCGCGGCCGGTCGGCACGATGATCTTCACCGCGATCGACCGCGCCTATGGCCGGGGTGCCAAGCTCACCATCGCGCTGTTCCTGCTCGGCGGATCGACCGCGGCGATCGCCTTCCTGCCCGGCTATGCGTCGATCGGTATCGGGTCGGCGCTGCTGCTCGCGCTGTTCCGCATGGGTCAGGGCGTGGCGCTGGGCGGATCGTGGGACGGCCTTGCGTCGCTGCTCGCCCTCAACGCGCCGGAGGGCAAGCGTGGCTGGTATGCAATGGTGCCGCAGCTGGGCGCGCCGCTCGGCCTGATCGTCGCCAGCCTGCTCTTCATGTTCCTGATCGCCGCCCTGCCCGCACAGGATTTCCTCGACTGGGGCTGGCGCTACCCGTTCTTCGTCGCGTTCGCGATCAACGTCGTGGCGCTGTTCGCGCGCCTGCGCATCGTGGTGACGCCCGAATATGCCACCCTGTTCGAACGCCGCGAACTGCAGCCGGCACCGTTGACCGAAACGATCCGCTCGGAATGGCGCACGATCATCCTCGGCGCCTTCGCCCCGCTGGCGAGCTTTGCCATGTTCCACATGGTCACTGTGTTCCCGCTGTCTTGGGTGTTCCTGTACACGGAGGAATCGCCGGTCCGCTTCCTCGCGATCGAGGCGGTCGCCGCCGCGCTCGGCGTCGGTGCGATCATCGCCTCGGGCTATCTCGCCGACCGTGTCGGGCGTCGCACCGTGCTCGCCGCCACCGCCGCCGCGATCGCCGCGTTCAGCGGGTTCGCCCCGCAGCTGCTGGAAATGGGCGAAGCCGGCGAAGCGGCGTTCATGCTGCTCGGCTTTGCCCTGCTCGGCCTGTCGTTCGGCCAGTCGTCGGGCGCGCTGTCGGCCAGCTTCCAGCAGCGTCACCGCTATACCGGGTCGTCGCTGACGTCCGACCTTGCCTGGCTGTTCGGCGCGGGCTTCGCGCCGCTGGCAGCGCTGTGGCTGTCGTCGGAATTCGGTCTGCTGGCGGCCGGTGCCTATCTGTTGTCGGGCGCAGTCGGCACGCTGGTCGCGCTGTGGCTCAACCGCGAGCTGGGTCGCACGATCGACTGAGCGCACTCACGCGGCGCGGATATTGCCCGGTTCCGCGCAGTGGGTTGCGATCCATTGCGCCACGCGCGCCAGCCGCAATGCACTGGTGAAGATCAGCCCGATCCGCTCGCCGCGCACCCAGCGGACATGCGCGCCCAGCGTTCCGATGCCGGCAATGTCGATCTCCACGCCCTGGCCCAGTTCCACGGGCAGGTCGGTCTCGACCTTTGCCCCGCCCTGCGACAGGTCGATCAGCGGCACCAGATGCCACACCGCCCCGATCCGCAATCGCGCGCGCATCGCCGTGGTCACGCGCGGACAGCGCGGCAACTGATCGGGCAGCAGCACATGATGCTCGTGCAGATAGGCGTGCACGTCGATCGCGTCGTCGAACGCGATCCCCGCTTGCCCAGCCTGGAACCAGCGCACCACCCCGGCGATCGGATCGCAGACCTTGGGCTCGATCCGCACCCGGGTGCCCGGTTCCAGAGGGGCATAGAGTTCGAGCATCATCCCGCCCGGTCCGATGTTACGGATCAGGCAGAGGTGTTGCGCGTCGTCTTGCGTGAGCAGGCGTGCGACCTGGAACAGGGTGGTGGTGCGGTCACCGGCACGGCGGTCGTCGCTCAACTTCAGGCATGTGTCCGCCACATCATCGACATTCACGGGCGTCGCTCCCGCGAGCAGGCGTTCACCGAAGAAAGAGTGCTCGCAGCTCCAGCTCCGGCCTCATCAATTCCCTGCGGCCAGGCTACCCACATTATTGATAGCGAAGCGTTGCCGGCTCTGGATAACGCCGGATTAGCCGCGGCATGCGCGCGATCATCCTTGACAAGGACGCGCAAACCACCGATTTCGGCGCGCCTCGCGGGTGTAGCTCAATGGTAGAGCAGGAGCTTCCCAAGCTCACGACGAGGGTTCGATTCCCTTCACCCGCTCCAATCTTGCATCGCTGTCGCCATTGCTCCTACCAAGTAGCGAACTTGGGGGGAGACACGATGATGCGCATGATCCTGGTCGCGGCACTGCTGGCGACGACCGCTCCGGCTTTCGCCCACCGGCATCCGGATCCCGCCCCACCAACACAGTCGAAGCCGGTTCCCAAGGAAGATCTGCTCAAGCCCCCGGCCGATGCCGCCGAATATGTCGTGGCATCCGAATCCGGACAGCATGGCAGCCAGTGGCGCTGGCAGCTGCCCGACGGGCGCGTCGCCTATCGCTGGTCGCAGGAGCTGCGCGGCTGGATCACCGAGATGGATCAGGTCACGACCTTCGCCAAGGACGGCAGCATCGCCGCGATGACGGTGCGCGGCGTGACCATGTCCGGCGACGCGGCGGAGGAATATCGCGTGACTGGCGGCCGCGCGACGTGGAAGACCGCCACCGACGCCGGGGAGGCGCCCGCCAATGGCTGGTACATCCCGGCGGGCGGGGTCGGCATCGCCTTCGCGCCGATCATCGACGCCTTGGCAGCGGCGGGTGATGCGGGCGTCGCCTTCCTCCCCGGCGGGCGCGGGCGCATGACCTTTGGCGGGACGCAAGTGATCCAAGGGCCGGCCGGGCCCAAGACCGTCCAGCTCGCCTTTATCAGCGGCATCCTGCCCTCCCCCGTTCCCGTCTGGCTGGACGACAAGCAGCGCTATTTCGCAGACATCAGCTTCATCTCGGTCATTCCCAAGGGCTATGAGCGCGCGCTGAAGCAGCTGCGCGACGCGCAGGACGCCGCGACGGCGCAGGCGGTGACGACCATCGCCAAGCGCTTCCTCGATCCCGCAGCCAAAGCACCGGTGCTGTTCGACAATGTGCGCCTGTTCGACGCCGACAAGGGCGTGTTCCTGCCCGACCGCGCGGTGCTGGCACAGGACGGCAAGATCGCGGCGATCGGCGCGGCGGGGTCACTCACGGCGCCGGCCGGTGCACGCACGATCGACGGGCGCGGCAAGACCCTCGTTCCCGGAATCTGGGACAGCCACCTCCATATCGGCGACGACTGGAGCGTGCTGTCGAACATGGCGAACGGCATCACCAGCTTTCGCAGCCCCGGCACCAATTTCGACCGCGCGGTCGAGGCGACCCGGCGGCGCGGCGAAGGCACGCTGTTGATGGGCGAGCCGTTCATCTCGGTCATCATCGACAAGAAGGACCCGCTGGCGGCCCAAGGTGCCGAAGTCGTTAGCAGTGTCGAGGAGACGATCGCCACCGTCCGCCGGATCAAGCAGGCGGGATTGTGGGGCGTCAAATTCTACACCTCGATGAACCCGGCATGGATCGCGCCCGCTGCGGCCGAGGCGCACCGGCTGGGCCTGCACGTCCATGGCCATGTCCCGGCGACGATGAAGCCGAGCGAGGCGGTCGCGGCGGGCTATGACGAGCTGACCCACCTCAATTTCGTGGTGATGGAGTCGATGCCAAAGGCGGTGATCGACAAGGCGAACACGCGGCAGCGGATGGAGGGGCCGGCGCGCTACTTCAAGGATGTCGATCTGAACGCCCCCCTGATGACCGGCTTCGTCGCCGATCTGGCGCGGCGCAAGACGGTGGTCGATCCCACCATCGTGATCTTCGAAGGCATGCTGACCCAGGATGGCGGCACCCCGCATCCGGCCTATGCGCCCTATATGGGCATCATCTCGCCGGTCATCGAGCGGTCGGCGTTCACCAGCGGCGGCTATCCGCTGGTCGAGGGGCTGACCCGCGACGATTACCGCAAAAGCTATGCGAAGATGGTCGAGCTGGTCGGGCGGTTGCACAAGGCCGACGTGCCGGTGGTCGCAGGGACCGATGGCTGGGGCATCGAACTGGTGCGCGAGCTGGAAATCTATCAGCAAGCCGGGTTCAGCGCGGCGGAGGCGCTGCAAAGCGCGACCATCGTTCCCGCGCGCGTCGTCGGCGCCGACAAGCGGACCGGATCGATCGCGGTGGGCAAGGAAGCCGATATGGTGCTGGTCGACGGCGACCCCTCGACCGAACTCGGCGCACTGCGCCGCGTCGTCACCGTAGTCAGCGACGGCTATGTCATGGACGCCGCCGAACTGCGCAGGGCGGCGGGGTATAGCGGGATGCCGAAGTAGCGACGGCAGCGGGGGCGGGTTGCCGCCCCCGCCTCGTCATTCCAAGGTCACTCCACCGTGACCGACTTGGCGAGGTTGCGGGGCTGGTCGACGTCCGTGCCCTTCGCCACCGCGACGTGGTAGGCGAGCAGTTGCACCGGCACGGCATAGACGATCGGTGCGATCAGCGGGTGAACGCGGGGCATCTCGATCGTCGCGAGGCAGTTGTCGCCCGCAGCAGCAATACCTTCCGCGTCGGAGATCAGCACCACCTTGCCGCCGCGCGCCTGGACCTCCTGCATGTTGCTGACGGTCTTTTCGAACAGCGGCCCGCTCGGCGCGATGACGATGACGGGGACATTTTCGTCGATCAGCGCGATCGGGCCGTGCTTCATCTCGCCTGCGGCATAGCCTTCGGCGTGGATATAGCTGATTTCCTTGAGCTTCAGCGCGCCTTCCATCGCCAGCGGATAGTCGGTGCCACGGCCGAGATAGAGCACGTCGCGCGCGCCGGCGACGCTGCCGGCCATCGCCTCGATCGCCTCGTCGCGGCTGAGCGCATCGTTGAGCGCGGCGGGGGCTTCGGCGAGGTGGAGGACGATTTCCTTCTCCTCGGCGCGGTCCATCCGCCCCTTCGCCTTGGCCAGGTTCGCGGCGAGCGCGGCGAGCACCGCGAGCTGGCAGGTAAACGCCTTGGTCGATGCGACGCCGATCTCCGGCCCGGCATGGGTGGGGAGCAGCAGGTCCGCCTCACGCGCCATCGTGCTGGTCGGCACGTTGACGACGGCGGCGATCGTCTGCCCCTCCGCCTTGGCGTGGCGCAGCGCGGCGAGCGTGTCGGCGGTTTCGCCCGACTGGCTGATGACGATCATCAGCCCACCCGGCTCCATCACCGGCGCGCGGTAGCGGAACTCGGATGCGACATCGATATCGACCGCGACGCGCGCGAACTGCTCGAACCAGTATTTGGCGACCATCCCGGCATAATAGCTGGTGCCGCATGCGACGATGGTGACGCGGCGGATCGCGGACAGGTCGAATTCGGGGATCGGAAGCGTCACTTCCTCTTCGAGCCGCTGGAGATAGCCGCGCAGCGTCTGTGCCACGACGATCGGCTGCTCGTAGATCTCCTTCGCCATAAAGTGGCGGTGATTGCCCTTGTCGATCAGCTGGCCCGATGCGCCCGAATTGACGATCGGGCGATCGACGGCATTATTCTCGACATCATAGACCTGCGCGCCGTCGCGGGTGAGGACGACCCAGTCGCCCTCCTCGAGGTAAGAGATGCGCTGGGTCAGCGGTGCGAGCGCGAGCGCGTCGGAGCCGAGATAGGTCTCCCCTTCCCCGTACCCCACGACCAGCGGCGAACCGAGCCGCGCACCGATCAGCATGTCGGGATGGCTGCGGAACAGGATCGCAAGCGCGAAAGCGCCGTGCAGGCGCGGGAGCACCGCCTTGACCGCCGCGACCGGATCGAGCCCGGCCTCGACCTGCTCGCTCACCAGGTG
Source organism: Sphingomonas sp. CCH9-E2 (assembly GCF_001557215.1). Taxonomy (GTDB): domain Bacteria; phylum Pseudomonadota; class Alphaproteobacteria; order Sphingomonadales; family Sphingomonadaceae; genus Sphingomonas. Next base: position 11,758 of record NZ_LSJM01000058.1, read on the forward strand.
CGCGACGATCTCGGTATCGGTCTCGCTCTCGAACACGCGGCCGCGCGCGAGCAGCTCTTCGCGCAGCGGCTTGAAATTCTCGATGATCCCGTTGTGGACCAAGGCGACCTCACCCGTCGCGTGCGGGTGGGCGTTGTTGGTGGTCGGGCCGCCATGCGTTGCCCAGCGGGTGTGCGCGATGCCGACAGTGCCGGGCAACGGGTCCTCGGCCAGCACCTTGCCCAGGTTGACCAGCTTTCCCGATGCGCGGCGGCGCGCAATCCCGCCATCGACGATGGTCGCGATCCCGGCCGAGTCATAGCCGCGATATTCCAGCCGCTTCAGGCCATCGAGCAGCCGATCGGCAACGGCGTCATTGCCCAGGATTCCAACGATTCCACACATGGGGTCTGCTCTCGACTCTAGAGGGTATAGGGGACGCGGATCCCCGGCATGTTTGCCGGAAAATCCCTGGTGTTACGAGTGACGAGGACGCGGCCGCGCAGCATCGCGGTGGCGAGGATGACAGCATCGGGCGAACGCAACCGCTGACGCTCCCGACGCAGGCTGGCGGCGCGGGTCGCGATCTCGACATCCATTTCGTCGATGCCGAAACCGGAGAGCAAGATTTCCGCGCGGCGGAGGCCCTCGCCCGATCCCTTGGATAGCACTTCGATCCACACCATGCGGCTGATCCACGCGCGCGCGCCGCCCGACGTCGCGCGGCGCAGTTCGTCGCGCGCAGGCTCCAGGCCCTTGAGCGCGTCGATCAGGATATTGGAATCGAACGCGAAGCCGCTCACGTGGCGGGCTTCTTCGGATCGGGGTAACGCCCCTTGCCCATGTCGAGATAGATTTGGCGCTGACGATCGTCTTCCGCGTCGAAGAGGTCGGGAAACTCCGCCTTCACCTCTTCATAGTCATCGTCCCACGGGCGGGTCCAGGACGCGCGTTCCCGCCGCTGCCATTCAACGGCATCCCCGATATCGTCGCGATCCTTCCACGCGCCGAACCCGATCTCCAGCCAGTCCTTCGGCGCCTCGGCCTTGTAGGCTGCGACGGCTTCACGCAGCACCGACGCGCGCGACTTACCCTGCTCGGCAGCGCGCTGGTCGAGCCACTTGATGTCCTCATCGGGCAGATCGGCAAGGATGCGGGTCATTGATATACTGATATCATATCATGATATCATGTCAATGCGGGAACTTGCTGTCGACGAAGTTGCGCACGAACTCGACCGGGTCGGGCTCATGCCCCTGCGCGGCGATGAACCGCGCGCGGCCCTTGGTCCAGACTTCGTTGATCGCGCCCGCCATACCGTCGGGGAACTGCATCCGCTGCACCACGATCGTCCGCCAGTCGCCGGTCGCACCGAACAGCGCGTGGAACGTCGGCTCCTGCGCCGTGAGCGCCGCATCGCTGTCGGCATCGAGCGCGCCGATGGCGTCGAGGACATAGGCGTCGAGCAGCTTCAGGAACGGCTTGCCCTCATAGATGTCGCTCATTTCGCCGCCTTTCGTGCCGCCATCGCCGCGCGGAACCGCTTGGCCCAGCCGGGGAGGCCGGTCTGTTCGGGGCGGACCAGTGCCAGCGCATCGGCCTCGACGTCCTTGGTCACGACGCTGCCCGCGCCGACGATCGCGCCCTCACCGATGCTGACCGGCGCGACCAGCGCGCTGTTCGACCCGACAAACGCCCCCGCGCCGATCACGGTTGGATATTTGAAGAAGCCGTCATAGTTGCAGGTGATGGTGCCCGCGCCGATATTGGCGCCCTCCCCCACCTGTGCATCGCCCAGATAGGTCAGGTGGTTGGCCTTGGCGCCCTTGCCCAGCACCGCTTTCTTGGTCTCGACGAAATTGCCGATCTTGCTCTTTTCGCCCAGCACCGTGCCGGAGCGCAGCCGGGCATAGGGCCCGACTTCCGCGCCGGTCGCGATTGTCGCGCCCTCGATATGGCAGAAGGCGCGAATGATGACGCCATCGGCGATGGTAACGCCGGGACCGAACACCACGTTCGGCTCGACCGTCACGTCGCGGCCCAGCACCGTGTCATGCGCGAACCACACCGTGTCCGGCGCAACCAGCGTCGCGCCATCGGTCATCGCCTGCGCCCGCCGTGCCGCCTGCCAGCGATCCTCGGCATAGGCGAGTTCGGCGCGGCTGTTGATCCCGATCACCTCATCGGCATCGGTTTCGACCACCACCGCACGGTCGCCATCGGCCAGTGCGAGCATGACGATGTCGGGAAGGTAATATTCGCCCGCCGCATTGTCGTTGCCGACCCGGTCGAGCAGCGGCCACAGGTCGGCCGCGCGCACCGCGGTCACGCCCGAATTGCAGAGGTCGACCGCGCGCTCCTCAGGGCTCGCGTCCTTATACTCGACCATCTTGGCAATCGCGCCGTCGGCATCGGCGATGATCCGGCCATAGGCCTTGGCATCGTCCGGACGGAAGCCCAGCACCGCGACGCGCGGCGCATCCGCCGCATCGAGCCGCGCGGCCATCGCCGCAATCGTCTGCGCCGACAGGAAGGGTGTATCGCCGAACGCGACGATCACGGTTCCGTCGAACCCGGCCAGCGCCTCACGCGCCATCAACGTCGCGTGCGCAGTGCCGAGCTGCTCGGCCTGATGCGCGATCCGCACGCCCAGCGGCGCGACCGCCGCCTCGACCTGTTCACGTCGCGCGCCGACCACGACGACCTTCTCCGCCGCGCCCGCCGCCGCAAAGGCATCGGTCAAATGCAACAGCATCGGCTTGCCCGCGATTCTGTGCAGCACCTTGTGCGTGTCGGACTTCATCCGCGTCCCGCTTCCGGCGGCAAGGATGATCGCGGCGATCGGCTTGGTCATCGAAACTGGACTCCCCTCGCGCGCGGCCCTGCCACGATCATGTTGCAATTTCCATAGCGGCACCGGCATTTGGCGCGATGACCGATGTTCCGTTCGATATCGTCGGGTTCGACCTCGACGGCACGCTGTTCGACACCAGCGCCGACCTGCTCGCCGCGACCAATCATGCGCTCGCGCTGGTCGACCGCCCCACCCTCGCTCCCGACCGGATCAAGTCGATGATCGGCGGCGGGGCGAAGAACATGCTCAAACAGGGGCTGGAGGAATCGGGCGGCTATGACGATGACGTCATGCGCCGGGCCTATCCCGCGCTGCTGGAGTTTTATGGCGAGAACCTGTCGCACGGCACCGTCCCGTTCGCCGGGCTGACGGAAGCGCTCGACGATCTGGAGGCGCGCGGCGTCAAACTCGCCATCGTCACCAACAAGTTCGAACGCTTCGCCACTCGGCTGGCGCGCGAAGTCGGCATCGACCACCGTTTTGCCTGTGTCATCGGCGGCGACACGATGGGGCGCGGTAACGCCAAGCCCTCGGCGGCCCCGATCCACGAAATGATCGCCAGATGCGGCGGCGGGCGCGCGGCATTTGTCGGCGATTCGATCTACGACATCATGGCCGCGAAGAATGCCGGAATCCCCAGCATCGCGGTCAGCTTCGGCTTCCTGATGCAGCCGGTTGCAGAGCTCGGCGCGGACGCGGTGATCGATGGCTATGCCGAACTGGTGCCGACCCTGCTCAGGCTGGGCGATAGCCAGAGCGCCACTTCGTCCACAGATGCCGCGCCAGCATGAGCGGCGGCATCCGCAGCCAATGGCCGCGCAAGTAGAAGCCAAATTCGGTCAGCTTGCGCGTGCGCCGCCCCCAGCCATCGCGGGCGAGCAGGCGGCGTGCAAAGAGCCTGTCGCTTGGACGCGGCCGCAGATCGACGCGGATCGGGCTGAGATAGCCGCTGACCGGGGTATCGAAAATGGTCACGCAGAGCCGCAGCGCGCGCGCGACAGTTCCTTGGAGGCCATGCTCCCAGCTTCGCTCATACAGGCTGAGGTAGTAATCCTCCTGCTCGGCGGAAAATTCGCGGCACAATCGATCAATGTCCCACAGGTTCCGTAAGCCGCCCTGTAAATCGCCATCTGCGAACAGATGCGCAGCGGCGTGAATCACAATGTCTTCGCGTGACAGCACCGACAGGCCATTGCCCAGCGGCACCGCACTGGCGATCAGCGCCGCTGCATCGGGCGTCACCCGCGCGGTCAGCGGCAGGATCGTGTGGTGGACGTCGATCATCCGGTCCCGCTCGCGATGGATCAGCGGCGGCAGTTCGTGCATCCAGCGGCGATAATAGGCGTCGTCATAGGGGTCGGGCTTGACCCATTCCCACCCGGCGGACAGCAGCAGCGCCTCGGCCTCGTCGATCCGGTCACGCGGCACGAGGATGTCGAGATCGCCGATCTGCCGCCCTTGCCCCGACGCCAGCCCGCTGGCGACGAACGCGGTTCCCTTGAGCAGCACGACGGGCATTCCCGACGGCGCCAGCGCCCGCCGCGCCATCTCCGCCTCCCACAACGCCGCCAGCCGCCCCTGTTCCGCCGCCGCGCGCGCGTCCGCCAGTACCCGCGCCGCCGCGGGCGGCATGGCCAGCCCCTCAACCCGGTGCGCCAGGCTGCCGATCAGCGTCTCCGCCCGCGCCGCGCACAGCAACGCCGTCCACCCCGCCGCATCCAGCGCCAGCACCGACGCCGGATCGCGCAGCGCGCGGGCGACCAGCGCGCCGCTCATGCCAGCTTCCCCCATATCCGCTCGACCAGCGCAATCGCACCATCGGTGTCGGGATAGTCGATCGCCCGCGCCGGCACCCCGCGTACGAGGCCGGTCAGCGCATCGAACCCGGCCTCGCCCAGAGCGACATAGTTGGTCGATGCTTGCGTCAGCCGCACGAAACACTCGCTTGGCTCCACCGAACGCTCGGCAACGGCGTGGCCGAAGGCGGGGAACAGGATCAAGGCAGGCCGCACAGGCGCATCCATCGCGGCAATCGCGCGGGCATCGGGGACCAAATGGCGGATATCCCCCTTCGGCGTACCCTTGAGCAACGGCCCCCAGCGCGCATTGGGCAACGCCGCCTCCATCACGCCGATCGCTTCGTTCTTGAGGCTGATCAGCCGCGGAAAGCCGTGCAGCATCCCCGTCACCGGATCGAGCAGCGCGAACTCGTCCCCCATCAGCCGCCACCCGCGCGCCATCAGCAGCGCGGCCAGCGTGGACTTGCCCGCCCCGCTCTCCCCGGTCATCAACAGCGCACGGCCGTCCTTCTCGACCGCCGAGGCGTGGAGCAAAAGATAGCGCCGCTGTCCCAGCGCCATCTGAAGGTTCATCGCCATTTCCGCCGCCAGCACCCCCTGCGCCAGCGGCAGCGGTGCCGCCTCCGGGATCACGAAATCGCCGCCCAGATGCACCGCCGGGCGGATCCAGCGCCGCCACGGCCGCGCGGCGAACAGGCGGACGGTGAAATCCGGGATACCATCCTGCGGGTGCGGATAGTCGCGGTAGAGATCGTCCAGCGCGGCGATCGGCGCGCGCCAGTCGCTGCCGATGCGGAAGCCCACCGGACCGATGCGCAGCATGGTGGCGTGACGCATCAGACGCGCTCCACCAGCCCGGAGGCGACCAGTTCGTCGATGCGCGCGGCGAGTGCATCGCGATCGGGATCGACCAGATCGAACCGCTCGGACAACGCCGCCAGCGCCTGGTCGAGCGTCAGCGGCTCGGCCAGCAGCGCGATCAGCTCGGGCACCGGCGAATCCACCAGATGCGTGATCCCCGACGCGCGGTGATAGATCAGCGTCAGCGCATCGAGCGGTTCAATCCGCAGCGTCGCGGCGGGCGCGGCGCGGTACCGGGTCACGCGGCGTTACCCGCGCGGCATCTGAAGCGATGCGAAACAGGTAAAGCCGCTGGTCCCGCGCTGCAGCCGGCGGATGTAATTGGTATAGGCGCGGCTCTGGTCATAGGTGGTGCCGGGCAGGTTCGCGCCGTTCAGCGCCTGCTTGACCTCTTCGCCCTTGAAGTTGCGGCCAGCCGGCGGGAACGCGCCCGGCGTCCCTGCCGGGACCAGCGAGCCATCGGCGGCGATGTAATTGCCCGCGCGCCCGGCGTCGGGCACCGGAATCTCGCAATTCAGCACCGACCCCGCCGTCTGGGCGAGCGCAGGCTTGATCGACACGATCGCTGACGCACTCGCCGCGCCCAGCATCAGCGCGCGCCGGCTCGAAACTTTCGGCGATCCGTCGTCAGGGGGCGTGGTGTCGGACATATCTGTTCATCTCTCGCACGATCGCCTTTCACAAGTGTGAATCGCGCGTCCGATCGGCTAGGCACGATGGCATGCCCAGCCTGACCAACCCCCGCACCTTCGCCGCGCTGATCGCCATCCTCGTGACCGCAATCGTCGCGTGGATCACCGCCGGGCCGCAAGCGGGCGGCATCGCGCTGGTCGGCGCGACGCTCGCCGCGCTGATCGCCTCGCCCCCGCCGGAGGAGCCGGTGCACGCGATTCCCGGCCCCGACCCCGTCAGCACCGC
>NZ_LSJM01000059.1 GCF_001557215.1 Sphingomonas sp. CCH9-E2
GGATGAGCCGGTCCGGGTGGTGGTCGGCGTCGATCCGCCAGCGAGTGCGGAGGGCGATGCGTGCGGGATCGTTGCGGTGGCGGTGGACGGTCTGGGACGGCTCGAGGTGCTGGAGGATGCGAGCGTTGCCGGGCTGTCGCCCGAGGGCTGGGCGCTCGCTGTGGCGGCGTGTGCCGACCGGCATGGCGCGGATCGCGTGGTGGCGGAGAAGAACCAGGGCGGTGACATGGTCGAGAGCGTGCTGCGCGCGGCGGCGGTGGCGATGCCGGTGCGGCTGGTCCATGCCAGCCGGGGCAAGGCGGCGCGGGCGGAGCCGGTGGCGGCGCTGTACGAGCGGGGCCATGTGCGGCACGCGGCGGCGTTTGTGGCGCTGGAGGACGAGCTGTGCGGGCTGGTGCGCGGGGGCGATTATGCCGGGCCGGGGCGCTCGCCGGATCGCGCGGATGCGCTGGTGTGGGCGGCGTGGGAGCTGGTGTTCGGGTGGAAGGGCGAGGTCGGGGTGCGCAAGCCGTGAGATCGGCTCTAGGCGATGCGTTCGCCCCCCGCTAAGCCACGCTCCATGTGCGTGCTGGCGTTGGCGTGGGGAATGCATCCCAATTGGTTGTTGGTCGCCGCGGGGAACCGTGACGAGCGGCATGCGCGCGCGACCTTGCCGCTGTCGCGCTGGATGGCGAAGGGTCCCGTGATCGGCGGGCGCGATCTGGAGGCCGGGGGGACCTGGCTGGCGGTGAACGAGGCCGGGCGGCTGGCGGCGGTGACCAATGTGCGCGGCGAGGCGGCCGATCCGGGCAAGCTGTCGCGCGGGGCGCTGGTGACCGATATGCTTGCGGGGCACGAGCCGGAGGATCTGAACGCGTACAACCCGTTCAACCTGATTGCGGTGGATCGCGACGGGCCGCTGTATCTGTCGAACCGGCCCGATCCGGTGCGGCGGCCGCTGAGCCCGGGGATGCACGGGCTGTCGAATGGGTTGTTCGATACGCTGTGGCCCAAGACGATCCGGGTGCAGATGGCGCTGACCGCCTGGCTGCAGGAAGGCAGCGCGTCGATGGAGAAGCTGTTCGCGGCGCTGGCGGACGAGCGGCCGGCAGGGGCGGCGGAGCGCTATGAGCCCGATCCGTTCGAGCCGGTGGACTCGCCGGTGTTCATCCGCAACCCGGTCTATGGCACGCGGTGCAGCACGGTGGTGACGGTGGACCATCTGGGCCGCGGGCGGATTGCGGAGCGGCGGTTCAGTTCGACGGGTCTGCTCGAGGGCGAAAGTGTCCTCAGTTTTACGTGGAGTTGAGATGACCCCGAGAGAGCTGATCGGCGTGGCCGAGGTGCCGGGCGGGGAGCCGTTGCGGCTGGTGCGGCATGGGCGTGACTTCATCATCATGCTCGAGCGTAACGAGCTGATGTCGAGCCGGATGAGCGGATCGGAAGAGGCGCTGGCGGAGATGACGCTGGACCGGCTGAACGACCCGGCGAACGCGCGGCTGCTGATCGGCGGATATGGCATGGGGTTTACGCTGCGCGCGGCGCTCAGGCGGCTGGGGCCGAAGGGGTGGGCGTGCGTGGTCGAGCTGGTGCCCGGCATCATCGAGTGGGCGCGCGGGCCGATGGCGGAGCTGGCCGACGGGTGCCTGGACGATCCGCGCACGCAGCTGGTGATGGGCGATGTCGGCGCGGAGATCGCGCGCAGCCGGGGCAGCTGGGAGGCGATCCTGTTGGATGTCGACAATGGTCCTGACGGGCTGACGCGCGATGCCAATAACGGGCTGTACACGATGCGCGGGCTGGAGCGGGCGCGGGCGGCGCTGGCGCCGGGCGGGGTGCTGGCAGTGTGGTCGGCGGGGCCGGACCCGGCCTTTACGCGGCGGATGCGCGATGCGGGGTTTGCGGTGGAAGAGGTTCAGGTGCGGGCGCGTTCCAATGGAAAAGGCCCGCGGCACGTGATCTGGTTCGGTAGGAAGCGGTAAGAGTCTTTTAGGCGCGCAGACGCGCGCGCCCTCCCCCAGCCCCTCCCGCTAGCGGGAGGGAAGTTTTAGCGGAGAATTTCTATGAAATGGTTCGGGCGGAAGTCCGGGCGCGAGGGTTCGCGTCCGGTGTTGGCGCGTGGGCAGGGCGCGGGCGCGGTGCTGGGTGAGTGGCCGCAGAGCTACGAGGCGCAGGTGCGCGCGGGCTATACGGCCAATCCGGTGGCGCAGCGGGCGGTGAAGATCATTGCCGAGGGGGTGGCCGCCGCGCCGATTGCGGCGAGCGATGCGGCGTTGCTGAAGCTGGTCGCCGCACGCAGCCAGGGGCAGGAACTGGGGGCAACGATCGCCGCGCAGTTGCTGCTCCATGGCAATGCCTATGTGCAGCTGCTGGGCGACGGCGCGGGGGGCGTGGCGGAGCTGTTCGCGCTGCGGCCCGAGCGGGTGAGCGTCGAAACCGATGCCGGGGGGTGGCCGGTCGGCTATCGCTATCGAGTCGGCGGGAGCGTCACCACGATCGCGGCGGAGGATGCGGCGGGGCGGCCGCAGGTCGTGCATCTGAAGGCGTTCAACCCGGTCGACGATCATTATGGCCTGGGCTGCCTGGGCGCAGCGAGCGGCGCGATCGCGATCCACAATGCCGCGACGCGATGGAACAAGGCGCTGCTGGACAATGCGGCGCGGCCTTCGGGGGCGCTGGTGTACGAGCCGGGCGACGGGAGCGCGCTGTCGCCGGCGCAGTTCGAGCGGCTCAAGAGCGAGATGGAGGCGGGCTTTGCCGGGGCCGCCAATGCCGGGCGGCCGATGCTGCTGGAGGGCGGCCTGAAGTGGCAGGCGATGAGCCTGACGCCTGCCGACATGGATTTCGTCGGGCTGAAGGCGGCGGCGGCGCGCGAGATCGCGCTGGCGTTTGGGGTGCCGCCGATGCTGATCGGGCTGCCCGGCGACAATAGCTACGCGAATTATCGCGAGGCGAACAAGGCGGTGTGGCGGATGACGATCCTGCCGCTGGCGGACAAGATCCTGACCGAATTGGCGCAGGGGCTGTCGCCCTGGTTCCCCGGCGCGCACCTGCGGGTTGCGGTCGACAAGGTCCCGGCGATGGCGGAGGACCGCGAGCGGCTGTGGCGCAGCGTGAGCGCGGCTGAATTCCTGACGCCCGAGGAGAAGCGCGCGCTGGTGGGGATCGGCGCCGAGATTGACCTGGAGATCGGGTCGTGAGCGCGCCGGTGGACGGCAAGCTGCTAGCTCAGCTGATCGCGCAGGGAAGCGCCGAAGGGGCGGATATGGCGACGCTGCGCGCGGTGGCGGAGGAAGCGGGCGAGCTGGGCGCGACTCGGGCGCTGGCGCGGCTGGGGCTGGATGATCCGCACGCGGGCAAGGACATGGGCGAGCTGCGCGAGCTGCTGGAGGCGTGGCGCGATGCCAAGCGATCGGCGGTGAAGGCGGTGGCCGGGTGGGTCGTACGGATGCTGCTAGCGCTGGTGGTGGTGGGGCT
>NZ_LSJM01000060.1 GCF_001557215.1 Sphingomonas sp. CCH9-E2
GTCCTTCTTTTCTTTGACCTCGACCTCGGTCGCGCCGCCGTCGCGGTGATCCGCGTCGGCGGCGCGACCGAGGTCGAGGTCAAAGAAAAGAAGGACCGCGTCGACGATGCGCTGCACGCCACCCGCGCGGCGGTCGAGGAAGGCATCCTGCCGGGCGGCGGCATCGCGCTGCTGCGCGCGCTCAAGGCGCTCGAGGGGCTGAAGGCCGCCAATGACGATCAGCAGTCGGGGATCGATATCGTTCGCCGCGCGCTGCGCGCACCGGCGCGACAGATCGCCGAGAATGCCGGCGAAGACGGCGCCTGGATCGTCGGCAAGCTGCTCGAGAACCCCGACTATAACTGGGGCTTCAACGCCGCCACTGGCGAATATGAGGACCTGGTCAAGGCCGGCGTGATCGATCCCGCCAAGGTGGTGCGCACCGCGCTGCAGGATGCAGCCTCGGTCGCCTCGCTGCTGATCACCACCGAAGCGCTCGTGGCGGAGTTGCCGAAGGAGGAGAAGCCGGCATCGATGCCGTCGATCGACTATTGATCTGTGAGGGGCGGGCCTGGCAGTGCCTCGCTCGCCCCATTTCAAGCAATCAAGCCTGAGCCGACTGGACCGGTCAACGGACCGCAGCGATCCACAGCTGCCCAACCTGCGTCCGGTCGAAGCGCCAGACCTTGATCGCAACGGGCCGCACGGCCCGCTGCACTCTGCTTGTGCCACCGTGCGGCGGATTCTGCGCACCGCTGGGCGAGGCGTGCGATCAGCGCGCGAAGGGATCATATTCGCGGACGATCAGCGCGGGGTCGCCATCGAACTCCTGCGCTTCGGCAACGCCGAACTTGTGCTCCTCGATCCGGAACACGACGACGACCGTCATGAGGGTGCGTGCGAGGCTCCAGGCGTTTTTCTGGGCGAGGTTGAGCGGCATCGGGATGCTCCTGTCCGGGAGCGGGGACCGCCCCCGCTCGACAGGCGCCCGACGGGTCCGGCGCATGGCCGCAATCACCGCGCAGCACAGCGCAGCGGCCGCATGCGCAGCATGGCGGACCCTTTACGGGTTGATGGCGTCAGGCCGTGCGCCGGTCCAAGGAAGTGCCTCCAAGAGCGGGGCGATCACCGCGGCGACAGTCGCCCCATGCCGCGCCGCCCAGCGAGCCATGCCCACTGCCCCCAAAATGCCGAAATCGGGAAGTGCCCGTGCATGAGCACCCAGCCGCGCTCATCATCGCGGACGCGCCCCATGAGCCGACCGCGATTACGCACGCGAGCTCATTTTCTGTTAGAAAAATGCGCTGATATTTCTAACAAGCGCCCCCGTCCAAAACTGCCAAGAGCGGTCGGTTCCACGCGCGTCTTGAGCCGAGCGCCCCCCACGCTCCGGTGGCCACAAGCAGCGACCTTGGCCCAGGCGCAGGACGAAGCAGCCTAAAGTCGCCGCAGGCACGGCGGCATATTGCTTTGCCGCACCGTTCGACAAACCACAGAATGGATTGCCCTTCAGCGCAGGATGCGACGATCCCGCGCAGAGTCGTTCCACCCAAACACCGAACCCAAAACCCGCCGCCGTAAGGCGGCCAACAAATGGCCGCACCCTCGCACGCGGCCGACCGGCGGCGCGGCGTGCGCGCGGGCCTGTGGGCCAGCCGCCGCGCCGCCCCCCGGCCGCGCGAGTGTGCCACGCGGCAAACAAAGACACGCGACCCCTGGCAACACCGCAGGTGGTGCCAGTGTGCGCTCAACTGATCCCCGCGTTCAATTAAGCTGGTCGTGCCGACCGGATCGTGCAAGGCCACATGGGCCCCTGCAAGGGTGTCAGGAACTGGGCCGAAACCACTCCGGCAGTTTGTGGGCCGCCACCTGCCTGACCGCTTTTGGCATCGAGCTGCATCAAAGCGGACGTCGCCGAGCGCTCTGATTGGCGGGTCTGAGCGGACTGGGCATGGCTATCTCATTCGGCAAGGATCGGATTGAGGGTGGCGCGTGTCTTCGCGCCTAGGCTAACATCCAGCATGTCCGAGGAAGCAAAGGTAGACCGGAAGCGGCAAACCGAGACGCGCGAGTTGGAGACGCGGCACGCCTTCCTCGATACGCAAGTCTTCTGGAAACTTCGGCACAACCCGGCCAACCGCGCGCTTCGTCTCGTCGCACAGCATGTGGCTGGGCACCGGCTCGTCATGCATACGACCGACATTACGCTACAAGAGGTCGCGCGCCAGATCGCCGAGGACGTCGAGCAGACGCGTGCGGTGCTGACAAAGGCGACAAAGGATGTCGAGCGCTGGCGGCACAGTGTGCCCGACATCGCACCCATGCCCAATCTCGGATTCGAGACCTCACGCCAGCTGTTCGCCGCCTTCCATCGCGCGTCGAGGGACGAGTGGAGAACGACCGAGCACACGGCAACGGCGCATCCGGCGATCGGCGTGTTCGCCGACTATTTCGCCAAGCGCTCACCTTTCGACAAGGCTGGCAGCAAGGAGTTCCCCGACGCGTTCGTCCTGCATACGTTGGAGGCTTGGTGCGCGGCGCACGGACAGCGGATGTATGTCGTCACCATGGATGCCGCGATGCACCGCTTCGCCGAGGCCTCTTCGCACCTGATTCCCCTCGACACAATCGAGGAGCTTCTGGGCGCCGCCATTGCCTCGGCCGCGGACGAAGACGGCGAAGCCGAGGCGATCGCTGATGCGCTGCTGAACGCGCCCGAGTTCGATTATCGGTTCGAGCAAGCAATCGGCGATCACATGGACGAGTTAATACTCGTTTACGGAGGCGACTTGCCCGAGGGGGAAGCGACAGGCGCCGACTTGGGCGGTGTAATCCGCTTCGTCGACTACCGAATCGTCTCGCGCACGGCGACGCGCATCGGCCTGTTGGTCAACACCGACGTCGAGATAAATGTCAACGTCGCGTTCGAGAACCGGCGTTACGCGAGCCACGACCAGGAAGACGACACTTGGATCGGCAGCGAATGGGATTCGACGGTCGTGGGCGCGGACATCGCCCTTGAGCTTTATTTGGAGATGGAGATTGCTACCGGCGAAATCGTCGGCTCCGAGCTCATCCGCAACGAGTATCACGTCCATTGATCGGCAGCCTTGATCGTGCGGATGCCACTGGCATCACGCTGGCCCTGCGGATTTCCCGCGCACAATCATGCACCGATTTTTGCTACGGCCGCGACGCAGGGTCTTGCCCGCGGGGTGATCGACTTTAGTCTGTTCCGGCAGGACAATGGTATTACGACGGCTTCGGACAGAGGGGCAATAAAGGTCATGGCGAAAGTCCCGTTCAGCGTTTCGGCACGCGCCGCGCGGCTGATTGGGCGCGAAAACGTCGGAACGCCCCAAGGCGCTGTCACCGAACTGGTTAAGAACGCCTATGATGCCGATTCCGCGGTTTGCGCCGTTCTGTTCCTGCCGAGATGGTCGGAGTTACCCGCCAAGATAACGCAGCGGGAACATGAGGCGCTGCAGCGCCTCGCTCCCGCCATAGACAAATTCTTCGTCGCGGATGGCGATATGTGGGCCCGGGCGTCCTGCGACTTTGTCGAGGACCAAGATGCGCTTGCAGCTGCGTTCGCGCAATTCCTCGACCTTTGGATCGTCGACAATGGCCATGGCATGTCGGCGGAGACCATCAGGGATCGCTGGATGGTCATCGGTACCGACACCAAGGAAATCAATGATCGATCGGCTGGGGGGCGCGTCGTCACCGGCGCGAAAGGCATCGGCCGTTTCGCACTCGATCGCCTTGGCCAGGAATGTGAACTGTTCTCCGCATTGCCCGGCAGCCCCGAGACCACGCACTGGCTCGTCGATTGGACCGAGTTCGAAGGAGCGGGAAAGGTCATCAGCGATGTCCAGGCGATACTCGAGACCGAGACGCGCCACTTGTCTGACGTATATACGGAGTTCGCGTTGGATTCGGTGCTTCCGCAAGTCGGGCCCACCCGCGAGGGCGAAGGCAAGCCGCTCGACTTCGCAAACGGAACGGCGATCCGGATCGGCCTCCTGCATGATGTTTGGGACGCTCGCGACAGCCTTCGTCTAAAGGAAACACTGGAGGCGCTTCTTCCGCCGCACGACCGCGGCGATTTCGACATCTTCGTCTATGATCACCGCGCGCCGACCGAAAGCGGCTTCATCGACAATTTTCCGCCCGATCATTTCGATTATCGCATGGTGGCCGAGGTTTCCGACACCGGCGAAGTCACGATCACCCTAGACCGGCGCGAAATCGACGTGCAGCGAATCCGGCCACGGGTCTTCGAGCTCGATACGATGAAGAAGGCTCCGTTCAGAAAGGAGGACTTCAACACCGGCTCGGTTACCTACACGACTGATCTGGCGAGGCTGACGGGAGCAAAAGGCGAAACCCTGGCCGATTTTGAGGCCATCGGCCCCTTCTCGTTCACGCTCTACTTTTTCAAGCTCACCAATCCCACCAGTGACAATTTGCTTCGCTATCCTCAGAAGAATTTCGACGTCGGCAAGCGCAGGCGGTGGCTCAAGTCCTCGGGCGGTATCCGACTGTACCGGGACAATTTCCGGGTGCGGCCGTACGGCGAGCCGGGCTCGACGACCTATGACTGGCTCCTGCTCGGCGACCGGGTCGCCCGCAATCCGGCGCCCGCATCGAGGATAGGCTGGCGTGTCCCGCCAACCCAGGTCGCAGGAACACTGCACATCAGCAAGGTGGGCAATCCGCACCTGATGGACCAGTCGAGCCGCGAAGGGGTGATGAACGAGCGAGCGCTCGACGCCTTCCGCAGAATCGTGATCGCGCTGATCAGAGAATTCGAAAACGATCGCGCCTATGTCCTCGGGCAGTTCAGCGCTGCCTTCGACCTTGACCATAAGGAAGAGAAGGAAGCGGAAGAGGGGCGCCGCATCGCCGAAGAACTACTCGGCAAGGCGGAGAACCCGGACGCCGCGGAAGACAATGAGGCTTCGCCAACCGATGGTTCCCAGTCGGACCTATTCGGCCAGCAAACGCCTCCTGCCGGAGAAGCACAACGCGACAACGAACTCGCCCTGCGACAAGTCTCGCAGGCTTATAGTTCCGAGGTTCGCAAGAATGAGAGCCTTCGCGACGATATTCAGGTCATGCGGGGCATGGCGACGCTTGGGACGGTTCTCGTTTCCTTCACGCATGAGCTGAAGCAGATCAAAGCCAATATTGACAGCCGCTCGCAGCGGCTGTCCGATGCCATCGAAAATGTCGCCGACAAGGAGCGCCTGGCCGCCTTGACACCCGCGCATAATCCCTTCCGGATGCTCGAGCGACTGCGGCGGCAGGATGAAAAGGTCAGCCGGTGGGTCACCTTCGCCCTGTCGGCTGTCTCCCCGGCCAAGCGGCGGCGGCGGGTGGTGGATCTTGCCGAATATCTCTCCGGGGTGGAGAGCTACTGGGAAGAATTCCTGCAGTCCAAAAGCATTTCGTTGGATGCCGACCCAAGCGCCAGCACAGGCGCCATGGTCCTTGCGCATGAGATTGATTTGGATAGTATCTTCTACAACCTGATCAATAATTCGGTTGAAGCCTTCGTAAAGCCGTCAGCCCCAATCGAGCGCAGGATAAAGATCGACATCAGCGAGGAGGACGATGGGTGGATCAACATTCGCTACGCCGACAATGGCCCAGGCATTCCGGATGAGTTCAACATCGCCGAAGATATCTTCCAGTTCGGCGCGTCCTCGAAAAAGGAAGCGGTCAGTGGCGATGCTGCCGGGACCGGCTTAGGCATGTGGCTGCTCAAGACAGTGGTCGAGGAATATCGCGGGTCCGTCGCACTTCAGAGCGCCATGGGCGAGCCGGGTTTCTCCATCGGTATCCGGCTGCCTTTGCACCAGCCTGCGAGCGCCGAGGCGACGAATGGCTGAGGCGACGCCGGCCATCGAGCGTCCGGTCATCGCCTATGTCGATGAAGACGAAGACGCTCTCGAGGATTTTCTCATCGATGCGGATAACAGCAACCTCTTTCGGGAGGTGATCATCCTGAAGCCGGAAGCGCATCTCGCGGATATGGTCGAAGCGCTTCTCGCGCTGCCGATCGACGCACTCGTCTCCGACTTCCGGCTTTCCGATGCGTCGCCGGTGGAATATGATGGCGGCAAGCTGGTCTCGGCATATCTGGCGACGCGCGCGGATTTTCCCTGCTTCATCCGTACGTCATGGGACAATGACGCATTGCACGGCACGGACGATGTCAACCGTGTCTATTCCAAGGAAGGCGGTTCGCAGGATCTCAACCGGCCTCTGTTCGAACGCATCAGTCTCCAGATCGCCCACTACAAGCAGCAATTACAGATATGGTCGGACGAACTCGAAACGCTGTTGGCTATCGATCGCAGCACTCTATCCGCCGCCCAGATCGAGCGCATTGTTGAGCTCGATACGCGTATAGAAGCTCAGTTCGGAGCCGATCATGCCGTGAGCCAGGCGGCGCGCCGGGCCATCTTCGATGGCGGCCTGTATAGCCGGAGGCAGGAGCTTCTCGCCGATACCGAAAAACTCATCGCAGATATCAAGCGCTCGCTCGGCGAGGAAGACGCCGCCGATGACTAGCAGTCTGACGATACGCGCCAGCTTGCCGGCGCGCGGAACCGTCGCTGCGCAGACGCGCTACGGTCTCTACCGAGACGATCTCCGGCGGGATTTCGCCAACGCCTGTGGATATTGTGGCGACGACGATCTGCGTGTCGACCGGATCGCCTTCCACATAGACCATTTTGCGCCGCGCAAGATTTTTCCGGCCCTCGAATGCGACTATGGAAACCTCGTATACGCGTGCCGCTTCTGCAACATGGCCAAGTCGGACCATTGGGTCGGCAACGATGCCACGGTCCACAACGACGGGAAACGTGGGTTCGTCGATCCCTGCAGTGATCAATATGAGACGCATTTCCGGCGTGACCCATCGGGCCGAATCATCCCTGTCGGGGAACTCGGAACCTATATCGCGAAGCGCCTGCGCTTCGATCTGCTGCGGCACGAACTCCTGTGGCAGGCGCGACAGGCGCGCGCACTGCGGGATGAGGTCAGGGCGCTGATTGCAACAATGAAAGCTCGCGCGGTCGGCGGCGACGCATATATTGACCTGCTCGAACGCTATGTAAGCCTAACTGAAGCGATTGACGATTATGAACTTCGCGCCGCCGCTTAGGGATCGGGCCTCGATCCGGCTCACCGGCGCGGTCTACACTCCAATTGAAGTCGCCTCGGCGGTGACGTCCCAAATCCGGCACCTCGTTCGCGCTCTGCGGCCCGCCATCTTGGAGCCCAGTATCGGGGACGGTGCCTTTGTGGATTCGCTCGCACTGCATTTTCCGGGCGCGAGTCTCACCGGAGTCGATATAGACGCCGGAGTCATCTCAGCGCTGGACCTATCCGCAGGCCTATGGCCCGGCGAGACTGCGTTTCATGCGAGTGATTTCCTGGCATTCGCCTGCGACAGGATCGCATCGAACGGCGACCGGTTCGACCTCGTTATTGGCAATCCGCCGTTCATTCGGAAGCACAACTATTCCGATGAATTTAAAGAAAATCTTGAGACTCTCGCGGGCTTAATAAAGTACCCGCTTCCTCAGCTCAAGAACAGCTGGGCAGCATTCTTGGCAGCGTCGACGCGCTTGCTTGCGGACTGCGGCGTGGCTGCTTTTGTGATACCCTATGAGCTGATGACGGTCGCCTATGGGCAGCAGGCTCTCCTCTGGCTTTGCGCGGAATTCCCCAGGATCGACCTTTTCATTTCCGACCAGAAGGCATTCCCTGCGCTCGATCAGGATGCAATAATCTTCGTCGGCCAGAAGCAACCGGCCGCACCGGAGGGTCTGTTCATTCAACGTGTTGTCGACATGGCAGACTTAGGGGCGGCCCAGGAACATGCGCTTGAGATCGCCGGGGAAGAATCGCTCGCGCTTGAGCTCAACAGGTTTCTGATCCCTCCGGCGACGTTGCCTTTGATCCAGCGCCTCCAACGCGAGAGCCCAAAAATCTTCGATTATTGCACCAGCGCTCCCGGCATCGTCACCGCGGCAAACGACTTTTTCATACTTACCGAAGCGCGCGCGAAGGAACTCCAACTCCTGGAATTCACGCTGCCTATTTTGAAAAAGGGCAGCTTTGCGAGCCGCCTGCCCATCTTCTCGGCGAGCGATTTTGCCGCGATCGCGGAGCACGAACCCTGCCGCTTTCTCCGGTTGAAAGGCAAACGAAGCGAATTGCCAGCCGAGGTCGAGGCTTATCTCCTCGCGGGCGAGGAACGTGGCTTCCATAAGCGCTACAAGTGCCGCAATCGTGGGAACTGGTATGAAGTGCCACTCGTCCCCCGCGCTGACGGTTTCGTCTTTAAGCGCTCTCACGAATATCCGCGGATGTGCTTGAACGCTGCGGACGTCTACATCACCGACACCGCCTATGGCCTGAAGGTGCGTGAAGGCTATTCGATGCGCGGGATTTGCTTCTCGTTCTACAACTCTCTGACGCTGCTCTTCTCCGAGATGGGGGGGCGCTTCTATGGTGGGGGGGTGCTCGAATTGTCACCGAACGAATTTCGTGCATTGCCCCTGATCTATCATGAACCGAGCGACGCCGAGTTCGAGGCGTTTCTCGCTGCACACTCCGGCGCAGCCGGCGTATCGTCGATACTAGATTTCGGCGACCGATGGCTTGGAGAGAAACTAGCGCTGGACGAGGCAGATCTCCGGTCGTTGCGTAACGCCTGGTCATCGGTGCGCTCGCACCGTCTTCGGCATGGCAAGTCGATTTAGTTCGCCACACCACGACTCGCTCCGCGGCAGGTTGCCTTTGCTAGACGAACGGCAGCTTTTAGGTGCGCCGACCGATCGCCGGAATGCCGGCTATTGGGACGCAAAGCTGACGTCGGATCCGCGTCAGCGATCGCGACCGCCCAGCGGCCGAGACCCAGCGGGGCTCGGTGCCGCGCAGCGGTATAGAGCGCGGTCGCGCCGGAGGCGCGAGACGCCTGCCCAGCTCCCAGACCTAAACGATCAGGCGGCGGCGTCCGCGCGCAACAGATGCAGTCGCTCCAGGCTCAACGTTTCAACGATATCCCGCAGCTGCCTCACAGAACTTGCAAGCGTGTCCAAATCCTCGACCCCAATCTCATAGCTGGGCGAATAACGCGCCTCGACATAGGCGCGCTTCAACAATTCGAAGCGACGACGGTCAACCCGCGTCTCCCGAGGGAAGGCACCGATCAAACGAGGTTCCTTGTCTTCGGCAATCGATCGCAAGAACTTGATGTTGTGAGACCGGGGGAAGTAGAGCGTTCGGACCAGCAGAAAACACGCGTATGCCCGTTCCGTGGCCTGGTGTAGCGTGAATGCCGCATCTTTCCGCCAGCCCAGATCATCGACCCCTTTTGCCATCTGATCCTCGGCAGTTTGGAGAGCCCGAGCGATCCCAGGAAGCCACTCATCAAAATACCCCTGCGCCATCGCCAGCGCATCCGCCGCGGTCAGCGGCTTGGGCGCCGCCAGCGCATGGTTGGGCAGCTCATAGAGCACCACCCCATCGCGCACGATATCGACCCAGAAATACTCGCCGCGCCCGAGCGCCTTGTTCACCTCGTCGAGCGTGTGGACGATGATGTTGACCGGCCGCTGGACAGCGGGATCGTGAAGGATCTTGTCCTCCGCGATATACCAATAGCCGGCAATATCGGTCAGGTCCGCATGGCTGACGATCACCAGGAGGTCGAAGTCGGACTGATAGCCATTTTCGGGCTCATCGACCCAGTCGTTGCGCGCATAGCTGCCGAACAGGATGATCTTGAGGATCTTCCCGTTCTTCTTCCAGGGCTGGGTCGCCGTCGCGATCGCATGAGCAAACTCGGTCATCAGCGTGTCGCGCACGCGGGCGAGCTCGGCTTGCTGGATTTGCGGAAGGTGATCGAGATCGGCGCGCATGGTCCGTTCCTAGCCGTGGCGGGAGGGTTGCTCAATGTCTGCAGGGCCGCCCGCCAGCAGATGCCGCATCGCGCGCGCCATCAGCCGCTCGACCTCCGCGACGGTCATGCCGAGCTCGGCGGCGATGGCTGGATAGTCCATGTCGCGGAAGCGCGCGCGCTCGAACACCTCGCGCCCGCGCACGGGCATGGTCTCAAGGCGGCGGCGAAGCGCAAGAAGCTCTGCGTCCATGATTGTCTCCATCCTGTGCCGGCCAAAGCCGGGCGGGAGAGACCGAGCGGGCGCGCGCTCGAGGCGGGGTGCACCCGCAGGGCCGGAGCGCAAGCGGAGGACCTGGGGGCCTAGCCCCCAGGTTGCGGCGCGCCGGCGCGGGCCCAGGCCGGGCGCGCCCGGCTTTGGCCGTGGTGCGAGGGCGATCCTCATCGCCGGCGATGATCGAGGATCGCGATCCCTGCGACCCGCGCCTTGTCGAACAGATTGTCCTGGATGCCGCCACCGGGAAAGATGATGATCCCGCGCGGCATCAGGGCGATGACGCGGTCGTTGCGCTTGAACGGCGCAGCCGCACGGCTGAACCTTGCAAAGTCCGGCGCGAAGGCAACCTGGGGCACCTTGCGCTCGCGTGCCCACAGAGCAGCGATATGTTCGGCGCCGGTGCGCGACCCGCCATGGAGCAGCACCATCTGCGGATGCCGGCCATGCACCTGGTCGAGCAGCTGCCAGATGCGGCGATGATCGTGATAATCGGCGCCGCCGCTGACATAGATGCGCTCGCCCGGAGG
The DNA here is from genome assembly GCF_001557215.1 of Sphingomonas sp. CCH9-E2. GTDB lineage: Bacteria > Pseudomonadota > Alphaproteobacteria > Sphingomonadales > Sphingomonadaceae > Sphingomonas. Next base: position 10,709 of record NZ_LSJM01000060.1, read on the forward strand.
AATGAGAAGCTTCGCATCGGCATGGCGCCGGTCGTTCACGAACTCGCGGCTCTCGATCACCGCGGCGGTCATCGCGCGCCGGTTGAGCATCGATCCGCTGCGCGGCAGCCAGGGCTTGCGCAAATGATGCCGGAACTGTTCGGCAAAGGCCTCGCGAAATGCCTCCATCGTGTCGCGGCGCTCGATCATGGTGCGCCCTTGCGCGATCGCGGTCTCGAGCTCGACCGACCTGACCTCCGAGCCGTCCTGCTCGCGCTGGAGCCGGCGCTGGCCAAGTTCATTGTCATCGAGCTCGCGCTCGATCCGCTCGACTGCGCGGTGGAAGACATTGGTGAACCCCCAGAGCAGATCCTCGAGGTCGGGCTCGAGCCGTGTGTCGCCAAGACAGGCGATCATGCAATCGAAGGTATCGGCAGCGGCGCCCTCGACCAGCCTGCCCTCGGGCAAGGGGCGGGGATCGAGGTCATCGTCGAACGGCCTGCGTCCGAACAGTTCGAGTTCCTGGAGGAGCTGCGAGAAGTGCGAGCCCTGCGGCTCCGCGCAATCATGGTCGGTCATGGCGTGTCTCCTGTCTGCTTGTCCGCGCCCCGCGCGGCCTTCGCGCGACCAGAGGCGGCGGGCGGCGCGGGCGCGCACCGCGAGCGCAGCGGCCGGCACAGCCGGGCGGCCGCAGCGCAGCGGAGGACGGCGAAACCCGGCTATTTTGGGTCGCGATGCAAAGCGGGCGCCCGCGCCCGCGGCGGAAAATAGCCGGGCGAAGCCGTTGCGCGCCCGCGCCGCTTGCCGCCCCGTCGCACTCTCGAAGGCCGGGTGCGGCTCGCGCAGACGGGAGGGCACGGGCTGCCCCGCGCGCGCGGCGCGACCCGGTCAGCGCAGCCCCGCTGCATCCTGGGCCATGAGTTGCGGGCGCAGGCGCTCGACCAGCGCTTCGATCCCGTCGGCGCACAGGTCGCTGTTGAAATCGTCCAGCCGCGATTCGAGCGGAAGCAGTGCGATGCCCGACGCCCCGGCACGTTCGCACAGCATGGTGAACGCTCTCGTCCCCGCGCGATCGGTCTCGCGCGCGACATAGAGGCGCCGCAGCGGCGCGGGGAAGGTGAGGGCGGCGAGGTGGTTTGCGGACAGCCCAGCGATCATCGGCATGCGTGGCAGGACCATGCGGAGCGACAGGATTGTCTCGACGCCTTCGCCGAAGATCATCACCGGACCAGCTGAACCGAAGCGGACACCCTTGCCGAGCAGGCTGCCCAGCGCGCGGCGCGGCCGTGCGAGCCGTGCCTTGGTGCAGCCGACGGGATCGAGCCAGGTCCGTTGCACTCCGGTGATGATGCCGTCCGCGTCGGTGATCGCGGCGATCAGCGCGGGCAATGCCCGGGGCGTATCGGCGGGGTCGCCAGGGCCAGGACGAACCCAGCAGTGCGGATGAAAGCGCAGCCACGGCTCGGTGCGCACGCCGCTAATGCCGCGGGTCCGCAGATAATACTCGGCGGTCGTCGCGCCGATCGGACCAGATGCAGCAAACAGCCGCCGCGCCGCTGCGGGCGAGCCATGCGGTGCCCGACCGGTATCGGCAACGGCAGAGACCGGCTGCGGGAGCGCCAGGAAGCGGCGCGCCTCGGCAAGCGTGTCGGCGAGCGTCGCGTGTCCGCAATGGGCACCGATCAGGTCGAGCAGATCGCCATGCTCGCCGGTTGCGGCATCGGTCCATTTGCCGGCCGCGCCCTTGCCACGATCGGGACCGTTCAGCCGGACATAAAGGCTATGCCCTTGAGCGCCGTGCACATCGCCGGCGATCCAATAGCGGCCGTTGCGATGTCCGGCGGGGAGATAGTGGCGACACACGGCTTCGGCATGTCGCGCGAGCTGCCGGGAGAGGTCCGCGGCACGGGCCATGACGGGCTCCTGCAAAGATGGGGACCCGCCGCAGGGCGGGTCCCCAGGGCGACCAGCCTATTCGGCGGCGATGGCGAGCGGCGCTTCGTCCTGCGCATCGTCGTCCGGCTGCGCGGGCGCGAGCGTGTCGGCCGGCGCGGCGGGCGGTGCGGGGTCGGGCGCGACGGGCGTGCGCAACGGCTCGGCGAGCCAGCCGCTGTCCGCGAGGATCGCCTCGGCCTCGCGCGCCATGTCGGGCTTTTTGAGGCCGGTCAGTCGTGCCGCCGTCTCCGGCCCCTTGGCTTCCTCGACTGCGGCGAGAATCCGCAGCTTGGTCACGCGCCCGAGATAATTGTCGACGCGCGCCGTCCAGCCCGCGGCGACCGGATTGAGCCCGGACGCACGCGCGAGGATGTGCGCATGCGCGATCCGTCCGGCGATCGCCCGCGCCGATACCCGCCCGTCACCATAACGGTTTGCAGGTTCCCACACGGCGTTGATGCCAAGCGATGCGCAATGCGCAAACAGCAGCGCCTGATCGTCGGCACCAAGGCCGGCGAGCATGTCCCAGAGCTGCTCCGGATCGTCGGGAAGGCGCTCGCGCCATGCCGCGTGGCGCTGGTCGATCGCCCGGGCCGGGAGCGAGTCGGACAGGCCCGGTGTCTGGATGGCGAGCGTGCCGCCGCGCAGCGCGATGCCGACGCAGCTTTCGGTTCCGCAATAGGCATAGAAGGTGTCGAGCACCACCGCGTGGAGCACGTCCGCGAACGCCACCTGCGGGCTGAGCGCGACGGCGTTGCGCAGCGCGAGCGTCCGCCAGCTGGTCAGCTCGGTGACCAGCCGGTCGGGAAGGGGTCGGCGCAGATCGTCGGGATCCTCCTCCTCGTCCGCGCCATCGACCGCGTCCGCAGCCGTCTCGCCCGCTGCAGCCTCCGCAGCAATGCTGTCCTGCCCAAGAGGCGTGTCTGCCTCGCCGTCCGCGTCGTCGCAGGCAATGACAGGCTCGTCCTCGGGACGGACATAGCCGCGATCGACCTCGAGAGTGCCGAAGCGGTCGATCGTGACGAACGCCCCTGCGCGCGCCAGCTCCTCTGGGTCATAGACCAGCGGCCGTTCGACGATGCCAGCGATCTCCTCGTCGATCGCGTTCACCCGGGCATGGACTTCGTCGGGGATGTCGCGCGCTTCGGCCCATTCGGCCTCGAGCGCATCGGCTTCCACGCGGAGCGCCGCCAGCTTTGCCTCCTGCTCTCCGGTCAGTTCGGGCTGCGCGCCAGCAATCGGACGCATGCCGTCCTGATAGCGATAGGGCAGTTCGATCGCGGCGACGATCCATTTCCAGCCCTCCACGCCGATGCGCTCGGCTTCGGCAGCGAGCCTGGCGGCGACCAGCGTCTCGAGCAGGCCGACATCCTGGAGCCATCCGCCATCATCCTCCTCGAACAGGTCGCGCAGCACATAGCCGCCGGCCGCGACATAGGCGTCGAGTCCGACAAAGCGCGCACGCTTGTCGCTCGCGCGGACCGCCTGTTCGGTGAGCTTGCTACGGATCATCCAGGGCTGCTTGCTGTGACTCGACTGCAGCTGCTCCCACACCTGCTCCTGGCGCGCATGGTCCTCGGATACGCAGAAGGCCATGAGCTGCTCGAGCGTCATGCCGTCCTCGGCATAGATGGCGTGGAGCGCCGGCGAGACCGAGGCGAGCCGCAGGCGCTGTTTCACGACAGCGGGCGTGGTCATGAAGGTCGCGGCGATCGTTTCGACATCGCTGCCCTGGTCGGCAAGCTGCTGCATCGCGCGGAACTGGTCGAGCGGGTGCAGCGCCTCGCGATGGGTGTTTTCGGCGAGCGAATCCTCCTCGGCCGAGATCTGGTCATCCTCGCGCACGATGCACGGAACCGGTGCGGTCCGGGCGAGGCGCTTCGCTTTGACCAGCTGCTGGAGCGCGCGGAAGCGCCGGCCGCCGGCGGGTACCTCGAACTTACCGGTGGGATTGCCCACACCGTCGCGCTCGGCACGCACGGTCAGGCTCTGCAGCAATCCCCGCCGCGCGATGTCCGCGGCGAGCGTGTCGATCGACACCCCGGCCTTGACGCGCCGGACGTTGGACTGGCTCAGCACCAGCAGGTTGAACGGGATGTCCCGCGAAGCGCTGAGCGCGATCTTGGCATGCTTGGTCATGGACCTTCTCCACGACGGGCGGCCGGGAGACTCTCTCTCGACCTCCAACCCGTCATGAAGCCGGCGCAGCCCTCTACCTCTAAGGGGGGAGAGGACTGCGCCGGACCCGAACGCGACGCCGGGGAGGATCAATGGGCCGCGGCCAGCAGCTTTGCGGCCCTGGCCTCGAGGTCGAGCCGCGCATCCTGGTGCGGCCGCGCCCGCGCCAGCGCGGTGATCCCTTGGACGAAGTCGAAGATCGAGGCGGGCGGGTGCCCCTCCTCGTCGAGCACGGTCGCAATGATCTTGCCGGTCTCCGCTTTGGAGAAGCCGCGCTTGCGCAGGAAATCCTGGCGATCCTCGTCGGTGCGCGCGACGATCCGCTGCCGGGCCGCCATGATGCCCGTCATGAAGGGCTGGGGCGACGATGTCGCGAAGCGTTCGAGCGCCGGCGCCGCCTCATGCGCGAAGCGGTTGGCGGCGAACTTCGAATGGCGGATGCTGATTTCCTCGAAGCCCTCGGCACCCCAGATGTTGCGGTTCATGCAGACCGCGCGGAGATAGAAGCTCGCCATGCCGAGCGTCTTCGCGCCGACCTCGCTGTTCCAGCAATAGAAGCCGCGAAAGAACAGGTCCGGGTCGCCATTGGGCAGCCTGCCCGCTTCGATCGGATGCGCGTCATCGACCAGGAACAGGAAGACGTCGCGATCGCTTGCATAGAGCGTGGTGGTATCCCTGGTTACCTCGACATGCGGATTGTGCATCATGGTCGACCAGTCGAGCAGGCCCGGCACCTTCCAGCGCGTGTCGCCGGTGCCGTTGCCGGCGATGCGCATCACAGCGGCGACCAGCTCATGGTCCCAGATCCGGCCATAGTCGGGGCCGGTCACGGCCCGCAGCTCGGTGCGTCCGTCTTCGGCCTCGAGCGTCTTGATCAGCTCGCCGCGATGGCTGAGCAGTCCGTGCTGGAGGTTGATGCCGGCGAGCGGCGCGGGCAGCGCGCGCAGATAGCCCGACGGCGCACCGACAAGGCTGCACAGTTGCCCGAACGACCAATGGGTCGGGGCAACCGGTTCGTCACGGCCCGGCACGATCAGCGCGAGCCGTTCGGCATTGTCGCGGCTAGCCTCGACGCGGACCGCGCGGGTCTCGACGGTGCGGGTGGTGGCCCGCCGCGCGCGCGCCGCGACCGCGGCATGGAGGGCGTCAAGCGAGAGATAGCGCTCGTCGTCAGGGCGCGAGAACCATTCGGACGCGACGCGGCCGATGTGCGACCCGCGCGAGATATCGACCTTGTAGGCACCCGACCGCGAAGACGGCGCGGGATCGTGACTGAGGACAGTTGCCATGGAACTTCTCCGCGACGGGCGCCGCGAGACTCTCTCTCGGCTCCGACCCGTCACGGCCGAACCGGCCGCGCTCTTCCTCTCTCGCGACGCCGGACGCAGCATCCGCAGAAGGGGTGCGGCCAGACGCGGCTGGCCGTCAGGGCAAGCCGTTCCCACTCCCTGCGTCCCGATACCAAGCGGACGAAGCAGGTCGGAAGCCGCGTCCGAAATCATTGACTGGTCGCGGGTCGCGTTCCGGCATTCGCAGCCAGCATTTCGAGGCGGGTGGCGAGCGGCGCACTGAATAGCAGGGGATCGATGCGCAGGCCGGTGCGTCGCGCATGGGCATCATAAATCTGGTCGAGCAGGTTCGGGCTCAGTTCCAATCGGCGCCAGGAAGCGGTCGACGCGGTGGGCCATCGCGCCCCGACGGTCGAACGCTATTTGCGCCAAAAGGGATTGCGCTTGGCGGGACCAGTCTGCCTAAAGAGTCCATGACCGCGAGCCAGCTGCAGGACCTGATGATCGTGCGCCTCGTGCGCCAGGTTGGCGGGACGCAGCGGCGCTGGCGCGCCGTGCTCGGTGCGGTCCGGGTATATGATCCCGAAACCCATTCCCATTGCAACTGGTCGCTCGCACCATCGGGCGGGACGCGCGAGATCGCCGAGGTCGAGCGGATGCTGGACGTATTGCGGCTTGAGCATCCGATCGTCAGTGCGGGTTGACCGGGCGGGCTGCGGCATTCCGAAGGGCTGGACCGGTTGCGGGGCGACGTTGGCGACACTGCCGCATCGCTGTCAATCAGGGACCTTGCCTCTCCAACGCCCGCTCGTGCCGTGCGGGCTGGGACTGTGAACGCGCAATTGTAGTGGCGTTGTGCCGCTTTGCATCCGCGCCCACCAGTTTGGTGGGCAATCCCAGCGTCGTGAGATCCTTACGAATCTCACGCGCACGTGCAGCCTTCGCCCCCGGGTCCAATACCGCCACATTGAGGGTGCGCTCATATTTGGCGGCTTCCTCAGCGAAGCTTTTGATCAGGTTTCGTGTATCGGATTCGTTGCGCACAAGGCGGATGACCCGCTTGAGCGAAACAATGCTGTTGCGAGATCTGGCTCCGCAGATCGAATAGCCTTCACATTTGGTTCAATGTCCGGTGCCCTCGTTTCTCCGCTAGACTTGCATGCCAATGTGAAAAGGCGAACATGGCGACGATTACCGGAGCGGAGGCCGCGGTGCGGATGCTGCAGGCGCATGGAGTGCGGCATGTGTTCGGCCTGTGCGGCGACACCAGCCTGCCCTTCTACGATGCGCTCCACCGCCTCGACCACGGCATTGATCATGTTCTGACCCGCGACGAGCGTAGCGCGACCTATATGGCCGATGCCTATGCGCGGGTAACGGGCCGTCCGGGGGTGTGCGAGGGGCCGAGTGG
>NZ_LSJM01000061.1 GCF_001557215.1 Sphingomonas sp. CCH9-E2
GCCCCGGCCCCTGCACAGACCGCAACCCCCGCTCCCACCGCGGTGCCGGTGGAGCCCGCCCGCGTGCTGGCGACCCACCCGCATGATCCCGGCGCCTTTACCCAGGGGCTGTTCTTCGCCGATGGCGCGCTGTTCGAAAGCACCGGACAGCCGGGCGAATCGGTGGTCCGCGAAGTCGATCTGGAGACCGGCAAGGTGCGGCGCGAGGTCCGGCTCGACCCGCAATATTTCGGCGAGGGCAGCACCGGCTGGGGCGACACGATCGTCAGCCTGACGTGGAAACATGGCAAGGCGTTCCGCTGGGACCGCAAGACGCTGCGCCAGATCGGTACCTTCACCTATCCCGGCGAGGGCTGGGGGCTGACCCAGGACGGCAAGAGCCTGATCCTGAGCGACGGCACGCCCGAGCTGCGCTTCCTCGATCCCGTTACCTTCGCCGAGCAGCGGCGGATTACCGTCACTTATCAGGGTCGCCCGATCCGGCGGCTCAACGAGCTGGAATATGTGCGCGGCGAGATTCTGGCGAACATCTGGCATCAGGACCTGATCGTGCGAATCGATCCGGCGACCGGGGTGATTCGGGGGATCCTGGACCTGCGCGACCTCGCCGCCGCGGTGCCGGTGACCGATCCGGAGGCCGTCCTGAACGGCATCGCTTATGACGAGCGGACCGGCAAGCTTTACGTCACCGGCAAGGATTGGCCTTCGCTGTACGAGATCGCGCTGCCGTCGCGCTGAACGTTACTTCGCGACGGCACGCGCCCGCCACACCGCGAGCCAGTTGGTCGATCCGCGACAGTCGTCCATCACGCGCTGCTCGGTCAGGCGGAAGCGGGTGCCATCCCACACGAAACTCTGTGCCGTTCCGCAATCCCCGAGTCCGCGCCCCTTGGCGTAGCTGGTCAGTTCGCCCGTCTTGGCATCGAAGCCGGCATTGACCAGCATCGGCGGGCCTTCATTCTCCCCAAAGCCGGTGGCGGCGTCGAAGCGGGCGAGCTGTGCCTTGCCGGCGCGCACGATGTAGGGGACCGAGGAGAAATTATACGCCCCCGCCCCACACGGAATCAGCACCAGCGTCGCGCCGCCGCCCAGTGCAAAGCGTTCGAGATCGGGCAGCGAACCGGGGTCGTAATTCGATGCGCATTCATATCGGCTCCCCAGCTGATCGCGCAGTGCGCGCGACACTGTGGCAGGGGTTCCGGCGGCGCGGACCGCGGTGATCACCGGCAGCGGGGCCGCGGCGGGAACGGTTGCGGCACCGCGCGGACCTTTGGCGACGGCCGCAGTGACGGTCCCCGCGCGGCCCTGCTGCGCATCGATGAAGCGCAGCGATGCCGACGAACCCGCGAGCGACACCCGCGCCACCGCCTTGCCCGAACGGTCGCGGACGAGGAGTGCCTTGCCGTTCACCATCGCGTCGACAAGCGATTGCGCGGCAGCGCCGACCAGTCGCTCGCCGCGCCACACCGCCGCTGCGCCCTCGACCTGAAGGGTCACGCCGACGGGCGCGTCCTCGCCAAACAATTCGACCACCCAGCCCCCGGTCGGCCCGGCGGCACGGGTAAGCGACAGCTGCCAGCGATCATCGGCACCCTCGGCGCTTGCCGACTGGAGCGAGGTCATCTCGCACCGCCGCACATTGTCACACGCCACCGCCCAGTCGCCATAGAGGTTCATCGGCCCGAGCTGCGGGGCGGTCTGGGCGAAGGCGAGCGCGGCGAGGATCAGCATGGCGCGCATTCTAGCGCTTCGCGCACCGAGTCGGTAGGAGGCGCGCAACGGTTCGATGGAGATGGTGATGAAAACAGTTGGCGTGATCGGTGCGGGACAGATGGGCGCGGGCATCGCGCAGGTATCGGCACAGGCCGGCTATCGCGTGTTGCTGTCCGACATGGACCTCGAACGCGCCGAAAAGGGCAAGGCGGGGATTGCCAAGCAGCTCGCCCGCGCGGTCGAGAAGGAAAAGATCACCACGGAGGCGCGCGACGATGCACTCGCCAATATCGAATGCGTCGGCGGGACCGATGCCTTTGCGCCGTGTGATCTGGTGATCGAGGCGGCGACCGAGCGGGAGGAGATCAAGCGCAGCATCTTCACCACCGTCGGCAGGGTGCTGAGCGACACCGCGATCCTCGCCAGCAACACCTCGTCGATCCCGATCACCCGGCTGGCGCAGGCCGCGCCCGATCCCGCGCGCTTCATGGGCGTGCATTTCTTCAATCCGGTGCCGGTGATGGGCCTGATCGAGCTGATCCGCGGCCTCGCCACCAGTGACACGACGGTCGCGGCGGTCGAGGCTTATGGCAAGACGCTGAACAAGCGGATCGTCCACGCCAATGATGCGCCGGGCTTCATCGTCAATCGCGTCCTGATGCCGTTCCTCAACGAAGCCTGCTTTGCGGTGGGTGAGGGCGTGGCCACGATCCCCGATATCGACGCGGCGATCCAGCTGGGCCTCAACCACCCGATGGGGCCGTTCACGCTGGCCGATTTCATCGGGCTCGACACCTGCCTCGAAATCACCCGTGTGCTGTTCGAAGGCACCGGCGACCCCAAGTTTCGCCCCGCCCCGCTGCTGATCAAATATGTCGAGGCCGGCTGGTATGGCCGGAAGACCGGGCGCGGCTTTTACGACTATTCCGGCGCGGAGCCGGTTCCGACGCGGTAGTCGTCCGGAGTCCGCGCGATCAGGCGCCGCTGCCGCATGATCGCGATCCATCCGTCAGGGACAAAAGCAAGTTCGGGGAGATCGTTAAACGCGATCGCTCCGCGCTGCCCCTTAGGGTTCGGCGGCGGCGGGAGCATGCCGGGGCACGGCATTTCGCTAAAGCCCCAGCTGGGGGCGGCTTCGATGACGATGCCGGCCTTGAACTGGCCCTTGTACACGCGGGTAATCTTGAAGCGCGCGCGGCGGTCATCCTGCGCACGCACGATCACGCCCTCCAAGATATTGGCGAAACTGCGCGCGGTTGCCTCAGCGCGCTGCTCATTCGTCGGCGGGGGCGGTGGCTCAATGC
>NZ_LSJM01000062.1 GCF_001557215.1 Sphingomonas sp. CCH9-E2
GGATCGGCAGCGGCGGGGCGACGGCGACCAGCGGGAAGTTGCGCGCCATCTGCGCCGCAAGCCGCCCCTGGACCAGCGCCAGCCAGTCGGTGTCCTGAAGCAGCCACGGCAGCATCCCGAAATTGGGCGCGATCATCGCAACACGACGCTGGATGCCCATGCGATCGAGAAAGGCATCGCCGAAACTCGGCAGCCGCTCGTCGCCGATCGCGACATGGACATGGTCGTATGCCAGCATTGCCGCCAGCGTCGTCGCGCCCGCCAGCGCCGGGTGCCCCGCGCGTCCGACCAGCCGGTATTCGTCCTCGAACAGTCGCTCCGAAGGCAATTCGGGCGTCACATATTCCTGGAGCGTGATGAGCAGGTCGATCCCGCCGCTTTCGAGTAGCTCGATCCGCCGCGGGCTGGGCAGCAGCAGCTCGATCCGCACCCCCGGCGCGGTTGCGGACAAGCGGGTGACGATCGGAAACAGGATCGATGTCGCGATATAGTCCGACGTCATGATCCGGAAATTCCGGTTGGTCGTCGCCGGGTCGAAATGGCGCGACGTCGCGATCACGCCCTCCATCGTCTCCAGCGCCTGTCGCACCTGCGGCAGCAGCGTTTCGGCAAAGGGCGTCGGATACATCCGCTTGTTGCGCGCGATCAGCAGTTCGTCGCCGAAATAGCTGCGCAGCCGCGCCAGCGCGTTGCTCATCGCCGGCTGGCTCAGGTTCAGCCGCTGCGCCGCGCGGGAGACGCTGCGGTCGCTCATCAGCGCCTCGAACGCGACGATCAGGTTGAGGTCCAGTCCCTTGAAGCGCATCGCCGATCCATCATTGAGATCAATCAAAATGGATCAGAACTATAAGTTTTTCAATGTTCAGGCATGGCGCTAGGTCATGCGCAACCAAATTCGGAGCAGGATGCATGAGCAGAGTAAGCGAAATCCGCTATGTCGGATATGCAGTCACGGCGCTTGAGGAAGAGCGCGCCTTTTACGCCGATGTCTGGGGGCTGGAGCCGGTCCCGTCCGACGATGGCATGATCTATTTCAAGGCGCAGGGGCATGACGAGCATCATGTCGTCCGGCTGCGCGCGGCGGACACCAAGCGGATCGACGTGATCGCGCTCGCCGCGGACAATCGCGCCGATGTCGACGCGCTGCACGACAAGGTTGCAGCGGCTGGCTGCCAGATCATCCACGCCCCGCGTGACCTGACCGCGCCGGGTGGCGGCTATGGCTTCCGCTTTTTCTCGCCCGACGGCCTGCCGTTCGAGATTTCGAGTGACGTCGCGCGCGGGTCGAGCCGGGAGATGCAGCGCTGGGACGGCGTGCCGCAGAAGATCAGCCACATCGTCCTCCACTCGCCCGATCATCAGGGCCTGGTGAAGTTCTTCGTCGACGTGCTCGGCTTCCGCGTCAGCGACTGGCTGGGCGATTTCATGTGCTTCCTGCGCTGCAACAGCGCGCATCACCGCATCGCGATCCTGCCCGGACCCGCGTGCCTCAACCATGTCGCCTATGACATGCTGACCGTGGACGACATGATGCGCGGCATCAGCCGCCTGCGGAAGAAGGGCACCGATATCCGCTGGGGCCCGGGACGGCATACTGCGGGCAACAACACCTTCAGCTATTTCACCACGCCTAGCGGCTTTGCGGTCGAATATACCTCGGAGCTGGAGGAGGTCGATTTCGACAACCATGTCGACAAGGTCCATGTCCCCGGACCGCAGGTGATGGACCAGTGGGGCGTCGGTGTCGGTGGCCCGCAGACCATGCCGCATCCCGAGGCCGATGCCGGCCTGTTCCAGGCAGCAGAGGCTTAAGTCATGGCATTGTTCGAATATTTCCCGAACTACATCTGGAACCTGTCGGTCGCGATCGCGCTGGAGAGCGGTGGGCGGATCGGCGAGATCGTCGATATGTGCCAGCCGATCCGCGACGCCGCTGCGTCGGGTTCGGACGCCGGCACGCCGCAATTCATGGCGAAATGGGTCGAGATGGGCGACAAGCTGATCGGCCTGGCGGACGAGGATGAGGCCGCCGGGCGCGGCTTTTCCGCCTCCGACAAGCTCGAGCGCGCGTCGCTCTATCTGCTCGTCGCCGAGCGCATGCAGGGCCATGGTCATCCGGGGCGCGTGGAAACCTATGCCCGCGCGCTCGATGCCTTCGCTCGCTCGACCCGGCTGGGCTCGATCAACCGCGAGCGGGTGGAAATCCCGCTGACCACCGGCACCATGCCTGCGCTCTATACCCGCGCCGAAGGGCCGGGGCCGCATCCGGTGGTGGTCTATTGCAACGGCCTCGATAGCTGCAAGGAGCTGCTCTACTGGTCGCGCCTGCCCGAGGCGCTGGCGAAGCGCGGCATCTCGACCCTGTGCGTCGACCAGCCGGGTACCGGCGAAGCGCTGCGCCTGCAGAACCTGCCCGTCGATCCGCATAGCGAGAATTGGGCGAGCAAGGCGATCGACTGGCTGGAGACCCAGCCTGACGTCGATCCCAAGCGCATCGGCATGACCGGCATTTCGCTCGGCGGGCATTTCGCGCCGCGCGCGGTAGCCTACGAACCCCGCTTCGCCAGCGGTGCCTGCTGGGGCGCCAACCATAATTGGGCCGAGGTGCAGCAGAAGCGCCTCAAGCGTGAGGGCGAGAATCCCGTCCCGCATTACTGGGCGCACGTGATCTGGGCGTTCGGTGCCAAGGACATGGACGACTTCCTTGCCAAGGCGGAGGACATGAACCTCAACGGCCATATGGGCGGGGTGAAGGTGCCGTTCCTGGTCACCCACGGCGCCAAGGATCGCCAGATCAGCGTCGATTATGCGCAGGATTGCTATGACCAGCTGGTCAACTCGCCGCGCCGCGAACTCAAGCTGTTCACCGACCGTGAGGGCGGGGTCGAGCATGTTGGCGCGGACAATATGAGCTTTGGCCGCGATTACATCGCCGACTGGTTCGCCGAAACGCTGGGCGGGAAGCTGTCCTGATGCGCCTCGCGACATTGCGGCGCGGTGGGCGCGATGGCACGCTGGTGGCGGTCAGCCGCGACGGCGCGCGGGTCGCGCCGGTCGCGGGCTATGCGACGCTTCAGGCCGCGCTCGACGATTGGGATGCGGCGCAGGGCGCGCTGACCGCTGCGGTCGAAGCGGCGGAGAGCGGTGAGGCGGTCCAGCCGGACGATTTCGCCGCGCCGCTGCCGCGCGCCTGGCAATGGCTCGACGGATCGGCCTTCGCCAATCACGGCGCGCTGATGCAGCTCGCCTTCGGCCACGCACCGATCGAGACCGATCTGCCGCTGATGTATCAGGGAATGAGCCACCAGTTCATCGCCCCGACCGCCGATGTGCCATTCCCCAGCGAAGCCGATGGCATCGATTTCGAGGGCGAGTTCGGCGTCATCACCGGCGACGTGCCGATGGGCTGCTCGGCTGCCGACGCGCTGGCTTATGTGCGGCTGGTGGTGCTGATCAACGACTGGTCGCTGCGCGCCATCGCCCCGCTCGAGATGAAGACCGGCTTCGGCTGGGTCCAGGCCAAGCCTGCATGCAGCGTCGCGCCGTTCGCGGTGACCCCCGATGCGCTGGGCGATGCCTGGCGCGATGGGCGCGTGCATTTGCCGCTGACGGTCGAGGTCGACGGCAATTGGTTTGGCAGCCCCAATGGCGCGGCGATGGGCTATGGTTTCCACGAGCTGATCGCGCACGCCGCACGCACCCGCGCATTGCCCGCCGGCACCATCATCGGATCGGGCACGGTGTCGAACGTCGAGCATGAGACGGTCGGATCGACCTGCATGTCCGAACGCCGCGCGATCGAGATGATCGCTCATGGCGCGCCGCAGACGCCGTTCCTGTCCTTCGGCAGCCGCGTCGCGATGCGGGCAGGGGAGGGCGCCTCGCCCTTCGGCGCGATCGATCAGCTTGTGGTGAAGGGGTAGCTCTCAAACATCCGTTTGCCCTGAGCCTGTCGAAGGGCCGCTCGCGCGCTGTCGTGGTGCGGGATCGCGCTTCGAGAAGCTCAGCGCAAACGGGGTTTAGGCACCTAACTTCCGTCTGAAATCAGCGTCCCGCCATCGACCACGATGGTCTGGCCGGTGGTGAAGCCACCGGCATCGCTGGCAAGGTAGAGCGCGGTCGCCGCGACCTCGTCCGGCGATCCCGCGCGGCGCAGCGGAGTCATCCCCAGCCGCCGCGCGGCACGCTCGGGGCTCGACAGGATCGCGCCTGCCCAGTCGGTCTCGATTAGTCCCGGCGCGATGGCATTGGCACGCACCCCGGACGGCCCCCATTCGACCGCCAGATTGCGCGCCAGCTGCGCCAGTGCGGCCTTGGTCATCCCGTAATGCCCAAGCATCGCATTGCCGCGCAGCCCCGCAATGCTCGACAGTAGCACGATGCTGCCGCGCCCGCGCGCCGCCATCGCCGGGGCGAGATGCCCGGTCAGCCGCAGCGGATGGAGCAGGTTGATCGCATAGAGCCGCTCACGTTCGGCCTCGTCCATCGCGTGCAACGGTGACGCTGGTCCTGCGATTCCCGCATTGCAGACGAGGATATCGATCCCGTTGGTCTGCGCGTTGGCCTCTTCCGCCAGGCGCGCGACCGCCGCAGCATCGCTGACATCGGTCGGAATCGAAATGCCGCCCAGTTCCTCCGCCAGCGCACCGCACGCCACCGCATCGACATCGGCCAGCACCAGCCGCGCCCCCGCGCCCGCGAACAGCTGCGCAATCGCCAATCCGATTCCGCGCACCGGCCCGGTGATCAGCGCAGTGCGCCCGTCAAGGCGGAAGGCGGCGAGGGGGTCAGAGTTCATCAAGCACCGTCTCGACCAGCTGCCCCAGGTCTCCGTCATGGCGAAATTCCAGCGCGTCTGCGCGGGGCGTGGCGAGTTCGGGATAGCTGCCAAAGGTCGAGCGGGTCGCCGGAACTTCCTCGAAGCGGATGCCCGACACATCGCCATGGTGCGCCAACTCCGCCACCAAATCGCCCATCGTCACGCGCAGCGCGGGAAGCGTCAGCGCCTCCTGCGCTGCCCGCTCGCCCAGTGCCGCCGCCACCAGATTGGCCGCGCAGCACCGCACGGACATCAGCCAGCTGGTCGCGTCTGCCGCCACTGGCACGCACAGCGGCGTGCCGGCCAGCGCAGCGTGGAAGATATCGCTGAGGAACGCCGAGCCAAATCCTCCGGCCGCCGTGGGGCGGGCGACGATTCCCGGCAGCCGCAAGGCAAAGCCCGACACCGCCCCGCGCCGGACCGCATCGGCAAAGGCCAGCTCGACCATGCGCTTGTGCGTGCCGTAGACGCTGGTCGGAGTGGGGACAGTCGCGTCGTCGACCGGATCGGGCAGCACGCCGCCGAACACGGCGATCGACCCCGCGATCACCAGCCGACGACACCGCATCGCCTCGATCAGCGCCAGCGGCACGTCGAGATTGATCGCCCGCGAGGCCCCCGGATCGCGCTCCGCCGCACCGCCCGGCAGCGCGGCAAGATGCAAAACCGCGTCGACGCGCGGCGCCGTCAGCGCGGCAATCACCGCCGGATCGGTCAGGTCGCCCGCGAGCGTTTCATACCCGTCGATCTCCGCCACCGCCCGGTCGGCGAGCAATAGCCCTACCTGCGGGTGCTGCTCGGTAAGTTGCCGCACGACCGCCCGGCCGACGAACCCCGCCGCGCCGGTGATCGCCAGCAACATTACCGCTTCAGCTCAGGCGCGAATTCGCCGTCGATCAGGATGAAGGCGATGCGGCAATTGGCGTTCGACCGGTTCGACCAGCCATGATTGGTGCCACGCTGGATCACGATGTCGCCCGCGCGCACCGTCGTCTCGCCCTCATCCATGATCAGCACCAGCTCGCCTTCCAGCACGATGCCGTAATCGATCGTCTCGGTACGGTGCATCAGCGCGTGGCGGCTGCCTTCGCCATGATGCGCCGACGCGTCGCCCGCGCCGACCTCGGCGAAATGCGCCTGCGCCTCTTCGGGCGACATCGTACGGATCTCGTCGCTCTCGGGCGGGATGTCGAGCACGCGGATGCGGGTGCCGCCCTTGGGCGGGGCGAGCTTGATGCCGTCCTCATGCGGCTCGCCCGATGCGGCGTCGAGCAGCGCCGGGGTCGACTGCGTGTTCCAGATTTCGTGGAACATCGGACCCGCCGGGCCACCGATCTGCTGGACGCGCGGCGCGGCGCCGTCCTCCTGAATGATCGCGCGACCGCTGGCATCATGGCCGGTAACGACGCGGCGGACTGGTTTGGTCATGTTCATGCTCCTTGAGTGGCGGTGCCGCGACGCAGCAGCGCAATAATGGCACCGATTGCTGCCGCTGCAGCGTAGAAAAGAAAGGCGCCCGACAGGCCGCCGAGCACGCCCGACAGCGCGACCGCGACGATCGGCGCGACGAACTGGGCGAGGAAGAAGGACCCGGTCCATACGCCCGTGCCGCGCCCACGCGTCTCGGGCGGAAGGCGGCGCAGCACCCAGGCCAGCATCGTCGGGAGCATCAGGCCGTTACCGATCGAGATCACCACTGCGCACGCAGCTGTGATATAGAAACTCCCCGACAGGCCGATCCCGACATAGCCCAGCGCAACCAGCGGCAGGCCGATCGACAACAACGTCTCTCCCGACCAGCCCTTGAGCCGTCCAAACAGCATCGACCCCGCCATCACGCCCAGGTTCGCCGCCGCACCCGCCAGCCCGATCGTCGCAGGCGAGGTCACCCCCGTCGCTTCGATCACCGGACCCAGCTGGACGATCAGCGTGTAGAACAGCATCCCGATGCCAAAGGTGATCGCGACCAGCAGCGCAATGCCCTGAGCCTTGCCTGTAGCAGTAGTAGCCGCCGAAGCCTTTGCCGGCTCGAACAGGATCATCGCTGCCGCAAGCGCGACCGGCAGCGCCAGCAGATACAGCCAGAACGGCCCGCGCGAGCCCAGGGCCTCGCCGAGCGCGCCGCCCGCCGCGATCAGCACGATCGCGCTGACGCTCGCGGTGGCGATCTGGATCGAAACCCAGCGTTCGCGCCGCTCGCCAGTGAAATAGTCGCCGACCAGCGCGGTCGCGACGGTCATGATGATCGCCTCGGTCACTCCCAGCGCGACGCGCGCGGCGAGGATCAAGCGCAGATCGTGGAGCAGCAACGGCAACAGCCCGAACCCGGCATAGCCGACCAGCGCGGCGATTAGCAGCCGCTTGCGCCCGAGCTTGTCCGACAGCCAGCCCGCTACCGGCGAAAACAGCGCCACGCACAGCGCCGGGATCGTCAGCGCCATCGGCACCAGCACCGCCGCGCCCGGAACGCCCGCAAACTCACGCAGCAATAGCGGCAGCACCGGCACCAGCGCGATGATCGCCATGGTCGGCATCACCGCGGTGAGCATCAGGATCACACCATGGCGGGTCGTCGCTTGCTGGGTCATCGCGCGTTCCTCAGATCGGTTGAGCTACGACTTCGAACATCTCGTGCGTCGCCTTGGCGTTATCGACCGGCGGGCCCTTGCCGAGCTGGCCCATGCAGATCGCAAGGCTGGAGCGGACGATATAGGCGCAGCGGTCGAACCGGCGGTTGCGATAGGCGGTCAGCGCCGCGTCGACATCGTCATGCCGCGCCAGTTCGTCGGCCAGCACCAAGCTGTCTTCGATCGCCATGCCCGCGCCCTGGCCCAGATGCGGGGTGGTTGCGTGCACCGCGTCGCCCAGCAGCGCGATCCGGCCGCGATGCCATTCGCCTTCGACCAGCATCCCCTCGAGCGGGCGATAGACGACGCCATCGTCATCGGTGACCAACTCCGAAAGCTCCCGGATATAGGGCGCACACCCCGCCATCTTCGACCGCATCACCGCTGCCAGCCCCGCGCGCGGATAGCGCGGATTATCGGGCTCGGGCGTGGTGACATAGATGTACATCAGTGCGTCGGACACCGGCACCAGCCCGACGCCGGTCGGCCCGTTATAGACATGCAGCGCGTCAAGATCGGCGGGGCGGGGCAGGTTGTAACGCCACACCGCTTGCCCGGTGAATTGCGGCCCGGTCAGCTCGGGGAACAGCGCCGCGCGCGTCTGCGAGTAGACGCCGTCGGCGCCGATCACGAGGTCGAACCGCGCCTGCTCACCATTCGAGAAGGTCGCATCGACGCCCGCGCCATCGTCGCGCAGCTTCGTCGCGGTCACGCCGAGCAGCACCTTCGCCCCGCTGGCAATGGTGCGGTCGCCCAGGATCTTGTGCAGCGCCGGCCGGCTGATCCCCATATTCGCCGGATAGCCGTCGACCAGCCGCGGCGTCGGAACGCGGGCGACCTTTACCCCGGTCGGGGTGTAGATCTCGACCGCATCGAACCCGACGCCGGACGCGACATACTCGTCGATCAGCCCCAGCTGCGCCATCGCGCGGATTACGTTCGATTGCTGGATGATGCCGACGCCATAGACCGACCAGTCGGGATCGCGCTCGATCACCGTGACGTCAAAGCCCTTGGCGCGCAGTGCGATCGCGGCGGTCAGGCCGCCAATGCCGCCGCCGATGACGAGAATGGTACCGGATTGCATGTCTTCTCTCTCAGAAACGGTCGAGGTCGTTGGCCAGCGTGATCGGCCCGGCAAAGCGCGCGCGGACCTGCGCGATATAGCCCTGGGTGCGGACCGGATCGGGGGTGCCGCCCGCGAAATGCGTGATGACCACCGCCTTCACCCCGGCACGCGCGGCAAGATCGCCGACCGCTTCGGGGGTCAGGTGATGGGTCGACAGATGCTGCTCCAGCTTCTGCTTGGCCGGGGCTGGCATGTCGGGCGAATTGCGCGCGACCGTCGCCATCGTCGCGGCCATGTCGATCATCTCGCTGACCAGCAGATCCGCCCCCTTCGCCAGCTTCTCCACCGCCGCACTCGGCCCCGTATCGCCGGTATAGACGATCGAGCGGCCGGGCAGGTCGAACCGCAGCGACAGCGACTTGTAGTTGCGGTCCTCGACGCTGCCGGGGGCGAAGTCGTAATGGCTGTTCTGCGCGGCGGTGACGGTCATGCCGTCCACGGTCATCTTGTCGCCGTCGTTCAGCTCGATCACCGTCACCGTATCGGCCGGCGCTGCCCAGGGCTGGCCCGGAATGCCATAGCCAACGCGCGCCGCAGGCTGCATCGACGCGACCATGCCGGCGACCAGCTCGCGCGTGCCCGGCGGGCCATAAACGGTCAACTTCTCCGCCACATTGGTCTGGTTGCGCAGCCCCAGCACCGCCGACAGGCCGCCGGTATGATCGGTGTGGAGGTGGCTCAGGAACACCGCGCGGACGCGGGGCAGCTGGTATCCCGCCTTGGTCAGCTGCTGAACCGCGCCGTCGCCAGCATCGACCAGATAGATGCGCCCGTCATGGACCAGCGCATTGGCGGGCTGGGACCGGTCGCGGCTCGCCACCGGTCCGCCCATCGTGCCGAGCGTAATGAACGCGTCGCCCTGGGGCGGCGTCTGCTGCGCAATGGCGGGCGATGCCGCCAGTACCGCAGCAACCGTCAGCCCCAGAAGCGATACGCGCATCAGAAGTCGAACCCGACGCGGACGCCATAGGTGCGCGGTGGGCGCAGCGTGCCGACCGGGAAGTCGAGGATCGGACGCGTGCCCGCACGCGCCAGCACTTCCTCATCGGTCAGGTTGTTGACGAAGCCGGTGATGCTCCACCCCTGCTGGCTGCGCAGCGTCACGAACGCATCGGCCATCACGAACCCGTCCTGCTTTTCTTCAGGGCGATAGTTGGAGTTCATGAAGCGGCTGCTCTCGATATTCGCCCGCGCACCGGCGATGAAATCGAGGTCGCCGGTCAGCTCGAACGTGCGCTCATAGCCGACATTGATCGCCCATTCGGGCGAGTTGACCGTCGGCTTGCCCGAACAGTCGATGTCGTAGAAGCGCGCGTTGTTGATCCCCGGATTGGCCGCGCGGCTACCCAAAGTGGTGCAGCCCGTGGTCACCGGCGCGCCGGTCGGCGAGAAGTTCGCCGTCTGCAGGCTGTCATACTTGCCCTTCAGATACTGGACATTGAGGTTGAACAGGTCGTTGCGGCTTGGCGCGAAGCGCGCCTCGAACTCGGCGCCATAGATGTGCGACTTGCCCGCATTGACGGTGATCGACCCCTGCGCGAACACGCCGGTCCCGGTGGGAACGCCGCCGACATAGGTGATCTGCTGGTCCTTATAGTCCCAGTAGAACGCCTCGAAATTCAGCTGCAGCTTGTTGTCGAGGAAGCGGTTCTTCGCGCCGAAGGTATAGGCGGTCAGCGTTTCCGGACGGAAGGTATTGTTCGGCGGCTGCGCGACGAAGAAGCCGCCCGCCTTGAAGCCGGTCGCGACGTTGGCATAGATCAGCGATGCCGGACCCGCGTCGAACTCGACGCCAGCCTTCCAGGTGAACTTCTCGAAGCTCAGGTCGCCGGTGAATGGGACGCTCAGCGGCGGCGTGACCGGGCCGGGCAGACCGCCCGACGCGGTCGAGGTCAGCTGCTTCTTGTCCTCGCGCGTGTAACGACCGCCGGCAACCAGGCGCAGGCTGTCGCTGAGGTCGAAGGTCAGCTGGCCGAACGCCGCGACGCTCTCGGTATTGAGGCGCGGGGTGAAGCGGGTCGTCGAGATATTGCCCTGGCGGAAGAAATTTTCGGTCGCCTGGTTCTCGCCGAAATAGAAGCCGCCGATGACATAGCGCAGCTGCTGGTCCTCGTTCGACGACAGCCGCACTTCGACCGAGGTCTGTTCAGCCAGGTCGGTGATGTCGCCCGCGAAACCGGGCAGATAGGTGCGGAAGCGCACGTCCGAACGCCGCCATGCCGGCAGCACGGTCAGCGTGCCGAAGCCGAGATCGCCGACCACCGTCGCGCTGACGCCATAGAACTGGTTGTCGAGGAAGCCGTCGGTCCCCGGCAGCGCGACACAGCCGCTGGTCACGAACCCGCCGGCACCGCCGCAGAAGGGCGGGGCGAACAGCGTCGAGGCGAGCTGGCGGATCGCGGTGTGCGCGCGCGGGTCGGACACGCTGACGCGATCCTCCAGCGCCGGCACGGTGTAGCGCGCTTCCGGCAGCAGCACCGCGCCGCCGCCCTTGCCATGCTGATTGTAGTAATCGGCGACCAATGTCATCGACCAGCGGTCGGACGGCTCGATCAGCAGCGACGCGCGCACCGCCTCGCCCTTGTCGTCGTCATAGCCGTCGGAGATATAGCCGTCGCGATCGACGATCTGCCCGGCGACACGCAGCGCGACCTTGTCACCGATCGGCACGTTGAGCGCGAGGAAACCCTTCTTGCTGTCGTAATTGCCATATTCCAGCAGCGCTTCGCCGCCGAACGTGCCGAGGATCGGCTTTTTGGGAAGCACGTTGATCGCGCCGCCGGTCGCGTTGCGGCCATAGAGCGTGCCCTGCGGACCCTTGACCACTTCGACCCGCTCGAGGTCGTAGAAGACGCCCGCCGGCGCGGTCGGGCGGCCGACATAGACGCCGTTGAAGTTGAACGCGACGGCATTCTCCGAGAAGGAGTTCTGCGAGTTCGTGCCGACCCCGCGCAGGAAGAAGCTGGTCGTGCCACCGGTCGGCTGGACCACCAGCGAGGGGACGAGCTTGCCGAGATTGGCGGTTTCGGTGATGCCCGACTGAGCCAGATCGTCGCCGGTCACGGCGGTCACGGCGACGGCGGCGCGCTGCAGCGACTCCGACCGGCGCTGCGCGGTGATGACGATGTCCTGCAGGCCATCGGTTTCTTCGGCTGCGGCCGGGGCGGCCGGTGCCTCCTGCGCGAACGCAGGAGCGGCATGGGCGACGAGGATCGCGGTCCCCGCGAGAAGCAATTTTTTCATCAGACAACCCTCCCTGGGCGCCGCCTCGGTGAGCGCGCCTCTGCATTGAGGATGGTCAAAGCCGATCAATTATCATAACGATTTGTTTCTATCATTGAGCACAAACGGAATTGATGGATGCGGCTCGATCAATTCGATCTCAACCTGTTGATTGCATTCGATGTCCTGATCGAGGAGCGCAGCGTCACCCGTGCGGCGCAACGCCTGAATCTCACGCAATCGGCGATGAGCGCCGCGTTGAAGCGGCTGCGCGAATCCTTTTCGGACGAGATTCTGGTCCAGCATGGCAAGCGCATGGTGCCCACCGCCGCCGCGCTGTCGCTGGCCCCCGATGTCTCCGCTGCCTTGCTCAACATGCGCGCGATTCTCGCCAGTGGCATGCGGTTCGATCCCGCGCATTCGCAGCGCCGGTTCCGGGTCGTCGCATCGGATTACATCACCACCGTGCTGCTCGGCCCGGCCTTGCGGCTGCTGCACAAGGAAGCGCCGCATATCCAGATCGAGATCACGCTGCCGCGCTCCGATATTCTCGAAATGCTCGACGATGGCGAGATCGACCTGCTGATCTCGCCCGAGCAGTTTCTCAGTCCCGATCATCCGCGCGAATTGCTGTTCGAGGAGCGGCACGTCGTCGTCGGCTGCGCGTCCAACCCGGCGATGCAGCGTCCGCTCGACGCGGAAACCTATTTCGGCAGCGGCCATGTCGCGACCAGCGTGTCGCGCGACGGCACCTTCATCGATAACTATCTGCGCGGCCAGGGCGAGCAGCGCCGCGTCGACGTGATCTGTGCCGCGTTCTCGCAGGTGCCGTGGATCCTGCCGGGTACCTCACGGCTCGCCCTGATGCATGAGCGGCTCGCCCGGGAGCTCGCCCCCGGTCTCGGCCTTGTGATTCAGGAACCGCCTTTCCCGCTGCCGGTCATGCGCGAAATGATGCAATATCATAGCGCGCGGAGCATGGATCGCGGGTTGGCGTGGCTCTGTGCGCGGTTGAAAGCCGTCGGCCAGCCGGCCAATGACGCCGCGACGAAAGCCGCCTGATCCGCGCTCCGCTACGCCGGGCGGAAGCACAAGGTCGCGATCGCCCCGCCGCCCTCGCGCGGTGACAGGTCGAAGCTGCCGCCGAGCTGCTCGGCCAGCGTGCGCGAGATGCGCAGCCCCAGGCTGGTCGCGCCGGCGGGTGTGAAGCCGGGCGGCGGGCCCGCACCATCATCCGCGATCGTCAGCACGACGGTTGCCGCGCTGGCGCGCATCTGCACATCGATCCGCCCGGTGTCGCGACCGGCAAAGCCATGCTCGACCGCATTGGCGATCGTTTCCGCGACGATCAGCGCGATCGGGATCAGCGCGTCCGGCGGCAGCATGATCTGTGCGTCCACATCGACCGACGCCGTGACGCCCGGCTTGCCTGAGGTCGCCATCACATCCTGCACCAGATCGGAAAGCATCCGCTCCAGCGTCTGGGGGTCGCCGCTATGGTCATAGAGCTGGCGCTGGATGCGCCCGATGGTCTGCAGCTTGCCGCCCGCATCCGCCAGCGCCTGGCGCGCCGCCGGATCGCCGACGCTGCGCTGCTGCAGCGCGAGCACGGCACCGACCATCTGCAGGTTGTTCGAAACCCGGTGCTGCAACTCGCTGAACAGCAGCTGGCTCCGCTCGGCCAGCATCTGGCTGCGCTCGCGCTCCAGCCGCAGCCGCGCGGTGCCGCGCTGCATCCAGTCGATCAGCAACAGATCGACGGCCACCACGCCGACATAGAAACCCATTGCGACGATCGCGCCGGGGGCGAACGAGAAGGCATTGGCGGGCGGGATGAAGAAATACCAGGCGAGCAGGCCGCACAGAACCGCTGATAGCATGCCCGGGCCACGCCCGAACAGGAAACCCGACAGGACCACCGCCGGGAAGAAGGTGAGAAAGGGGAAGCCGGGCGGAAAGGCATCGGCGAGCAGCCACCGCGTCACAAGGCCCACCAGCGACAGCAGCAGCGCAGCACCATAGCCCTGCCAGCGATGTTCGCGGGCAAGCGGCAACCGTTCCAGCAATCGACCCGTACGCCCGTCCACCGCATCCCCCATTGCCGGTGTCCCCGTCGATGCGGGGTCATCATCATGGATCGAAAAAGCCTCCGAAGCCAGTGGCTCCGGAGGCTCTCGCTGTCCGATCCGGATTGCTCCGGAACGTGAACTTACTTGACGTGCTTCGCGATGTGCTTGTTCATCTCGAACATCGTCACCTTGTCCGCGCCGAAAATGGGCTTCAGCTTGGCGTCGGCCAGGATCTCGCGCTTGTTCGCGGGGTTCTGGAGATCGTTCTTCTTGATGTATTCCCACATCTTGCTGACGATCTCGCTGCGCGGCAGCTCTGCGGTACCGACGATCGCGGCGAGCTCAGGCGAGGGGGTGACGGGCTTTGCGATGCCGCCCCGGGCGCCGCCAGATGCCTTTTTTTCGGCCATTCTATTCTTCTCCTCTGCGGGCCGGCAATCCTGCCGGACCGTGATCTTGGTCAGCGCCGGGGGCCCGGGCAATGCCCTGAACCCGGTGTCGCTGCGCCGGATGTAATCCGGTTCTTTGTACGATGCACGTATTTGATGCGCTTCCAAGAGGGTTTGATACGTTTGGTTGTGGAGAACCCGCCGCTTTGTCGCTCAGAAGGCCCGCTCCGCCGCACTCAAAACGACTCCAAGCGCCATGGATGCCCAGCGCACTCGCCACGAAAAAGGGGCGCCCCGGTATCCCGGAACGCCCCCAATTCTTGCAATGACCGGATCGCCCGGTCGGTCAGCTTCGGATCAGAAGCCCACCTTCGCCTTGACGCCGAAGAAGCGCGGCAGGCCCGGATAGGCGGCGTAGTTGCCGGTCTGCTCCGGCACCGCAAAGCCGGTGATGTGGTAATATTGGTTGGTCAGGTTCTCGACGAAGAACTCGAGGCTCTTCTTGCCGTCGTCGGTCTGCAGGCCGACACGGGCGCCCAGCAGCGCATAGCCCGGGTTGAACAGCGCGGTGCGTCCGGTGGTCGCGTTCGGGTTGTTCGACGGGATGTTGACCTCGCTGTTGTAGCGCATGTCGACATGGACCAGGCCGCGGATGCCGCTGGTGATCTGCGGCGTCCAGGTCGTCGCGATCGTCACCGTATGCTCGGGCTGGTTGCTGACCTGACGGCCTTCCTGACCCTGCAGCGGGGTGCCGACGAAGTTGTTGTCGGCATCGTACTTGGCGTTGATGTAGCTGTAACCCATGCGGAACGTCAGGTTGCGCACCGGCTGGATGATCGATTCAACCTCGACGCCCTTGCTGGTCGTGCTGTCGACATTCTGGACGACGAAGTTGTTGCCGCTGAACACCAGCGACTGCAGGTCGCTGAACTTCTGGTAGAAAGCGGCGATGTTCAAGGTGAAGGCACGGCCCCACTGGGTCTTCACGCCGATTTCATAGGCATCGACCGATTCCGACCCGAACGCCAGGTCGCTGGCCTGCGGACCGTTGCCGCCGAGCAGGACGCTGTCGAACGTCGCCTGGTCCATGTTGTAGCCGCCCGACTTGTAGCCGCGGTCATAGCCACCATAGACCAGGATGTCCGAATTCACCTTGTACGCCAGCTTGGCGGTGCCGGTGATCTTGCTCTCGTCCTTGTCATGGGCGTAGCTGCCGTTGAACTCGGTGTTGATCGCCGGGTTGCAGCTCAGCAGATACAGGTTGTTGAACAGGCCGAGCTGGCGGAGCAGGTTGGCGTACTGGACGGCAGCCGTATTGCCCGCACGCACCTGGTTGAAGAAGGTGCAGCTGCCGGTGTTGTTGCTGATCGTCGCGGTCAGGTCCTTCTTCTCATAGTTCCAGCGCGCACCCAGCGTCAGCGACAGCTTGTCGCTGATGTTGATGATGTTGTGCGTGAACAGCGCGAAGGCGTTGGTCTTGACGCGATAGTCGTTGGTGTTGCCCTGGCCGGCGCTGACACCCGGAAGCGGGCTGGCGGCGAGCGCGGCGAGGCCCGGAACCGGCGTCGCCGAATAGCCGAGCGCGTTGCAGGTCGCGACCGGAACCACGCCCGACGGCGCTGCGCCGACGGCGGTGCGGAAGCAGCCCACGACCGGAGCCAGCGACGCGCCATAGGCCGCCTGATACGCGGCGAACACGTTCGGCACCGCCGGGTTCAGGAATACGGCACCCGGGGTCGGGGCCGTGCCGAGCGATCCGTAGAACTGCACCGATCCGCCGAAGGACGGGCCGGCCAGCGCGTTGAAGATCGAGTCGACATAGCGGTTGCCGTCATTGCCGACGCGGACCGTGTCGTGAACCTTGTTGGTCTCGTTGAGGTAGAAGCCGCCGACCAGCCAGTCGAGCACGCCGCCGAACGCCGAACCCTGGAAGCGCAGCTCCTGGGTGAAATCGCTCAGCTCGTTGCGATAGCCTTCGCGATAGGCGCGATCGATGCCCGAGAAATCGACGTCCTGGTTACGCCGCACGCGCCAGTCGCGATAGGCGGTGATCGAGGTCAGCTTGATATCGTCGGTCAGATCGGCGTTGATCTCGCCCGAAAAACCCCAGTCGCGCACGCGCTCGCTCAGGTCGCGGTTGGGCGACGCAGCCATGCGGCGCTGTTGGGGATCGATCGTGGTCGGCACGCCGTTCACGGTCCGGCTGGTGCCCTCGTACAGGCCATCGCGGCCCTGCGCACCGGCAATCCCCTCGATCAGCGGCGCGAACGCACCGCGCACGACCGAGATCGCGCCGCAGCACTGCTCATCCGTCTCGTAATAGTCGGCGATCAGGCGCAGCGAGAAGGTCGAGGTGTCGTACAGCGCCTGGCCGCGGGCGTACCAGCGGTCGACATTGTTGAACGCACGGTCGGCGTTGACGTCCTCGATATAGCCGTCGCGCTTGCGATAGCCGCCGTCGAGACGCAGCGCGAGCTGCTCGGTCACCGGACCGGTCACCGCGCCCTTCAGCTCGAACGCGTTGTAATTGCCGTAGCTGCCCTCGAGATAGCCGCCGAGTTCGAACGCCGGCTGGGCGGTGAAGATCGACAGCGCGCCGGCCGAAGTGTTGCGGCCGAACAGCGTGCCCTGCGGGCCGCGCAGCACTTCGACGCGCTCAAGCTGCGGCAATTCGGAAATGGCGACGCCCGCGCGTGCGCGGAACACGCCGTCGATGAAGACGCCGACCGCAGGCTCGAAGCCGGGGTTGTCGCCGGCGGTGGTGATGCCGCGGATATACAGCGTGGTGCCGGTCGCCGACGACTGGCCGGTCGAGCTCTGCAGCGACGGGGCGAGCTGCTCCAGCCCGCGGACGTCCTCGACGCCGGCATTGGCGAGCAGCGTGGCCGGGACTGCGGTCACCGCGATCGGCACGTCCTGAACGGTTTCGTTACGGCGGGTCGCGGTGATCACGACTTCGTTGCCCGACGCCTCTTCTTCTTGCGCGGCGGGGGCGGAGGTGTCCTGGGCAATGGCGGGGGTGGCCGCGATCAGCGCGAGGGCAGATGCGGAAAACAGCTGGAGTGTGCGCATGGGTCTCTCCTCTCTGGGTCCGCCGGGGGTCTTTCCCTCCGGGACCGGTCTTCTTGTTGTTGTTGGGTCACACGCTACCGCCGCTCGAATCCTTACGTCAACGTCAAATCACGCTAGGAATCCGGCGGAAATGCTTGCTATTTCCCGTAACGACACCGTTTGTTGCACGCGGGCAACACAGCAGAGGCGCTTGCCGTAGCGTCAGACCGAAAGGGACAGGGTACCAGCCATTATGAGTTGCCATCACCACGAAGACCCCGTCGATGGCGATCTCGCCGCGCCGACCCCCAAGATTCCGGTCCCCGATGAGGTTGCGGACGCGATCCGCACGCTGCTGCGCTGGGCCGGCGACGACCCGAGTCGCGAAGGACTGATCGACACCCCCAAGCGCGTCGCGCGCGCATGGAAGGAATATTGCCAGGGCTATGCCGAGGATCCCGCCTATCATCTCAGCCGGGTGTTCGAAGAAGTCGGCGGCTATGACGATATCGTCCTGCTCAAGGACATTCCGTTCCAGTCGCATTGCGAACATCATCTCGCGCCGATCATCGGCAAGGCGTCGATCGCCTATCTGCCGGGCAAGCATGTCGTCGGCATCTCCAAGCTCGCCCGCGTGCTGCACGCCTATGCCCGCCGGCTGCAGGTGCAGGAACGGCTGACCGCGCAGGTCGCCGACTGCATCTGGGATCATCTGCAGCCGCGCGGCGTCGCGGTGGTGATCGAGGCGAGCCATGCCTGCATGACCGCACGCGGCGTGCGCACTCCGGGCGTGTCGATGGTCACCAGCCGCGTGATCGGCACCTTCCGCCAGGATGACCGCAGCCGCAAGGAAGTCCTCGCACTGATGGGTTACTGATGCGCGTTCTGGTCACCGGTGGCGCGCGGCGGATCGGGGCGGCGATCGTGCGCCGCCTCGTGGCCGATGGGCATGCGGTCGCGGTGCACCACCATGATTCGCATGACGAGGCCGATGCCCTGGCGCGCGAACTGGGGGTGGCGCTGGTCACCGCCGACCTTGCCGATGCCGCCGACACCCGTGCGCTGATCGCGGCCGCGGCCGCTGCGCTGGGCGGCCCGGTCGAGGGGCTGGTCAACAACGCCTCGCGCTTTGCCTGGGACGCGATCCCGCTCGCCGATTATGCCGGGCTCGACCGGCACATGCACGTCAATCTCGGCGCTCCGCTGCTGCTCGCCTCGGCGCTGGCGGCGCAGGTCGGGCTGGGAGAAGGGGCGATCGTCAACCTGCTCGACCAGAAGCTCGCCAACCCCAATCCCGACTTCCTGACCTACACGCTAAGCAAGGCGGCGCTGGCCGAGGCGACCACCCTGCTCGCGATGCGGCTCGCCCCGCGCATCCGCGTCAACGCGGTCTCGCCGGGCCTCAGCCTGCCGAGCCTCGATCAGACGGCGGAGGAGTTCGCCACCGTCGCCAGCGCCAACCTGCTCGAACGCCCGGTCGACCTGTCCGACCTCGCCGCGACCGTCGCCCATCTGCTGACCACGCGCAGCATCACCGGCCAGAATATCTTCGTCGATTGCGGCCAGCGTCTGGTGAAGCGCGATGGCGATGTCATGTTCACCGACCGGGAGCGCCCGCATGGCTGAATATACCATCCATCTCGACGGGCTGGTGGTCGAAATCGGCCTCGGCATCCATGATTTCGAACGCGCCGCGCCGCAGCGGGTCGAACTCAATGTCGCGATGCGCTGTGTTTACGCAGCGCCACCCGAGGACCGGATCGATGCGGTGGTTGATTACGACTATCTGCGCACCGGCATTCACGCGCTGGCGGCCAGGGGGCATATCGAGCTTCAGGAAACCCTGTGCGACGCCGTCGCCGCGCTCGCCCTCGCCGCCGACCCGCGCGTCGCCGAAGTCCGCGTCCGCTCGATGAAGCTCGACGTCTATCCCGACGCGCGCGTGGGGTGCGAGGTGGTGCGGGTGCGGCCTGGTTCGACGCTTTAGGACTTGGATGAAGGCCGCCTTGCCCCTATGTCCACCCGGTCCATCGTTCACCGACGGGCAACAATGGGCCGTTTAACGGGTTTTCGCGTGCAATTGCTGCTGTTCCTCTCTGCGCTCCTCGCGAGCCTCACCGGTGCGATTGCCGGTGACCGCGACCTGCGCGGGTTTCAGCAGCGCAGCGACACTGCCATTTCCCGCACCGCCGAAACCGCTGTTGCAGCGGTGTCGCGCGTCGCGGCGGCAGTGGTCAGCCGCCCCCTCGCCACGCGTGAAGTGCCCGTCGCGGTGCCGTTCGCGATCCACGACGCTCCGGCCGGCACGCCTGCCCGCCTGACCAGCGAACGCCGGCTCGAATAGCCGCGCGCGCCGCCGCTCAACCGCGGCCGGCATCCATTTCGCATTCGAATCGTTGGCGCTCGCACGACGGGCGCACACCCTGCAATTTCACACGACTGGAAATCATCATGTTCGGCGGCTTGGCCAAGACCCTGTTCGGTTCGTCCAACGACCGGTATGTTCGTTCGCTCAACCCCATCCTCGCCAAGATTGCGAGCTTCGAGCCCACGCTAAAGGCGATGTCCGACGCGGAGCTGGCGGCGCAGACCGTCAAGTTCCGTGAGCGGCTCGAGAATGGCGAAAAGCTCGACGCGATCCTGCCTGAAGCCTTTGCGACGGTGCGTGAAGCCGGTGTCCGCGTGCTCGGCATGCGCCATTTCGACGTGCAGATGGTCGGCGGCATCGTGCTGCACCGTGGCGAGATCGCCGAAATGCGCACGGGTGAGGGCAAGACGCTGGTCGCGACGCTTGCCACCTATCTCAACGCGCTGCCGGGCAAGGGCGTCCACGTCATCACCGTCAACGACTATCTCGCCCGCCGCGACTCCGAATGGATGGGCCAGATCTACCGCTTCCTCGGCCTGACCGTGGGCGTGATCGTCCCCAACCTCGCCGACCATCAGCGCCGCGAAGCCTATGCCGCCGACATCACCTACGGCACGAACAACGAATTCGGCTTCGACTATCTGCGCGACAACATGAAGTACGACCGCGCGTCGATGGTGCAGCGTCCCTTCGCCATGGCGATCGTCGACGAAGTCGACTCGGTGCTGATCGACGAAGCGCGCACCCCGCTGATCATCTCCGGCCCGACCGACGACAAGAGCGAGCTCTATATGGGCGTCGACGCGATCGTGAAGCAGCTCAGCCCCGACCTGTACGAAAAGGACGAGAAGCAGAAGAGCGTCGTCCTGACCGAAGACGGGATGGAGAACGTCGAGCGGATGCTGGAGACCGCAGGGCTGCTCAAGGGCGGCAACCTGTATGATTTCGAGAATACGCAGGTGGTGCACCACCTCAACCAGTCGCTGCGCGCGAACGTCATGTACAAGCGCGACATCGATTACATCGTCAAGGACGGCAAGGTCGTCATCATCGACGAATTCACCGGCCGCATGATGGACGGCCGCCGCTGGTCCGACGGCCTGCATCAGGCGGTCGAGGCCAAGGAAGGCGTGACGATCGAGCCGGAGAACCAGACGCTCGCATCGATCACCTTCCAGAATTATTTCCGCATGTACCCCAAGCTGGCGGGCATGACCGGCACGGCGGCGACCGAAGCGCCCGAATTCTACGACATTTACAAGATGAACGTGGTGTCGATCCCGACCAACGTTCCGGTCAAGCGCATCGATCAGGACGATGAGTTCTACAAGACGATGCAGGACAAGTTCATCGCCATCGCCCGCACGATCCGCGAGCATTCGGCGAAGGGTCAGCCGGTGCTGGTCGGCACCGTGTCGATCGAAAAGTCCGAACTGCTCAGCGAATATCTCACCAAGGAAGGCGTCGACCACTCGGTCCTCAACGCCCGCTTCCACGAGCAGGAAGCGCATATCGTGGCGCAGGCCGGCCGTCTGGGCGCGGTGACCATCGCCACCAACATGGCGGGCCGCGGCACCGACATCCAGCTTGGCGGCAATCTCGAATTCCGGGTCGAGGCCGAACTCGCCGAAATGCCCGAGGGGCCGGAGCGTGACGCCGCGATTGCGCAGATCAAGGCCGAGATCGCCGCCGAAAAGCAGAAGGTGCTGGAGGCCGGCGGCCTGTTCGTGCTGGGCACCGAACGCCATGAGAGCCGCCGCATCGACAACCAGCTGCGCGGCCGTTCGGGCCGTCAGGGCGATCCCGGCCTGTCGCGCTTCTACCTCAGCCTCGACGACGATCTGCTGCGCATCTTCGGCCCGGACACGCTGTTCGCCAAGATGATGCGCAACAACATCGCCGATGGCGAGGCGATCGGCAGCAAGTGGCTGACCAAGGCGATCGAGACCGCGCAGAAGAAGGTCGAAGCGCGCAACTACGACATCCGCAAGCAGGTCGTCGAATATGACGACGTGATGAACGATCAGCGCAAGGTGATCTACGAACAGCGCGCCGACATTATGGACGCCGACACGGTCGGGGACGTGGTCGAGGATATGCGCGCCGAAACGGTCAACGATCTGGTCGGTACGGCGTGCCCGCCCGAAACCTATCCCGAGCAATGGGATATCGAGGGGCTGAAAACCCGCGCGCAGGAGATGCTGGGCATCGAAGCGCCGGTCGAACAGTGGATCGCAGAGACCGACGGGATCGAGCCGGAGGATGTCGAGAACCGCATCCGCGAGCTCGCCGCCGCGCGCGTCGCCGCCAAGTCGGATCAGCTCGACCCGGAAACCTGGACCTCGATCGAAAAGTCGATCCTGCTGCAGAATCTCGACCATCACTGGAAGGAGCATCTCGCGATGCTCGACGCGCTGCGTCAGGTCGTCCACCTGCGTGCCTATGCGCAAAAGACGCCGATCAACGAGTATAAGCAGGAAGCGTTCGCGATGTTCGAGCGCATGCTGGGCGCGATCCGTGAAGACGTGACCCGCACGCTCGCCTGGGCGGAATTCCAGTTCCAGGCACCCCCGGGCCTGCCCGAACTGCCCGACTTCCTGACGACGCATATCGATCCGCTCACCGGGCTCGACAACAGCGCCGACTGGGATGCGGGCAGCGCCGGCCTGATCTCGAACGAGCTGCCCGCGATGCAGATCCCGCGCCCCACCGGCGATGCGCTCGGCGAAGATCCGGCCAGCTGGGAAGGCCGCGTCAACCGCAATTCGCCATGCCCGTGCGGTTCGGGCCGCAAGTACAAGCAGTGCCACGGCGCGGTGGTGTGAAGTAGATCACTCCTCCCGGAACGGGAGGGGACGGGGGAGGGGCGCGCGTCTGCGCGCTCCAAAGACTCCTTGCTGAAACGAGAAGGGCCGCCCGAGACGATCGGGCGGCCCATTTTTTGGATCGTCACCCCCGCGAAAGCGGGGGCCCATCTCCCGGACTGCCCGAATACTGCACCGGTGCGATGCGCCAATCCTGCAGGAGATGGGCCCCCGCTTTCGCGGGGGTGACGGCGGTGTCTGGATGCCGTCCTGCCTCTCCGACGACGGGGAGAGGCAGGAACTACCTCACCGCGGGCGCGGCGGGGCGATCGAGGTGCCGAGATTCTCCAGCACTTCGCGTGCGTTGAACGCGCGAACATTGTCGGGCTTGCGGCCCTTGCCGATCACGATCTCGGCGCTCGCCTCATAACGCTCGACCGTGCGGATATCGACGTCGCGGTCCCAGAAGGGATCGCCGCCCCACGGGCTCCAGCTGCGCCAGCCCCAGCGCGGGCCGTAATAGCGCCACGACGGACCCCAGCCGCCCCATGGGCCGCTGCTGAACGGGCTGGTAGTGGCATAGGTGCGCGACTTCTTTTCGGTGTCGCGGTCTGCGAGGACGAAATGGTCCCCGCCGCGTTCGACCGTGAGCTGCGCCGCGCGATAGAGCAGATAGCGCTCGACCGTCTCGCGCGATGTCATGCTGTTGCCGGCAAAGGTGACGCGGAAGCGATCGGATTCGATCTGCTCGTCCCAGTAACCGGTGCGGTACGATCCGCTGCCGGTCGCGGGCTGATAGGGGGTCGGGGTGGTGCAGGATGCGAGCACGCTGGCGCTGGCCAGCGCGAGCGCGACCGCCGCGATGCGCGAGCGGCGGGCGGGGACGGTGGACATGACTTTCCTCCTAAGCATCTCATATTGCGGCGAATCGTGCCGATGCTGCGGCGATAACGTTCAGCACAGGCCAAATGTCCCTATGCTGAACGAAACGACAGAAACCCGCGCGGCGCAAGGCCCGCGTCGCGGATCGGTGTCTATGTCAGGAGGAAAACTCGCTGGCTCCCTGAGTTGGATTCGAACCAACGGCCGCTCGATTAACAGTCGAGAGCTCTACCGCTGAGCTATCAGGGAACACCAGCGAGGGCGCGCCTATACGAAGGGGTGCCGGGCAATGCAAGCGGGGAAACGGGGATTTTTCTCAACAATCCTCCCCCGCCAGGGGGAGGTGGCACGCGCAGCGTGACGGAGGGGGAGGAAG
>NZ_LSJM01000063.1 GCF_001557215.1 Sphingomonas sp. CCH9-E2
TGACATGCGCGTGCGGCTTCGGCGTGCCGTCCTTCGCCTTGTCCCAATGCACGTTGAGGTCCGCGACCATCCCGCGATCAACAAACTGCTTCTTCACGAAGTCCTGCGCCAACTCGACGCCCTGCCTCTCGTTCATCTCGCGCGGGATTGAGAACTCAACCTCGCGGGCAAGCTGCGCGTCCTTACGCTTTTCCCCTGCCTCCACCTCGTTCCACAAGGTCGAGCGGTCGTTTAAACGCTCTGGCGCGCCTTCCGGCAACATCACCTCGGAGTGGATCACGCCCGCCTTGTTGCTGAAATCGTGATCGCGC